>JADGPH010000002.1 GCA_017882555.1 Thermoleophilia bacterium | reverse complement strand
GTGACTACGCTGGTCCCGGGCGGAGCAACGATGTCCGGCGACGTGAATGAGTCGGTGCCCAGCGGATCGACTCCATCTCCGAACCTACTTCACGTGACGGGCACTGCAACCTGCGGGACTACGATCCAGCAGTAGGCCGCCGGGCGACCGCGACGCGATGACCTGTTAGCGACCGTTTGACCGATCCGGTCGGCCCCTGGAGTGCGGCCGGTCTCAGCCGCCTGCCGCTACGAAGTACCCCGCCACATCGAAGATGCCCTGAGCCGACGGTCCATTGCTCGGAGCGACGAAGGTAATCGAGAGAGTACCGCCGGCACCGAGAGCCACCGTCACGGCGTTCGCGCGGTCGTCACCCACTGGGAAGTTGAGAGTCGAGCTCGTGGGGTTATTGGAAGCGCTCGGGCCGATGAATAGATAGCCCGGACTTGTCTGCCCGGTCACAGTCAGGTTGCCGGTGACGGCGATGGCACCTGCGGGGACTCCGCCGACCGTGAAGGTTCGGGCGGCATGGTTGGTACAGGGACCATCCAGACCGCCTGTGCCATTACGGGTGTCGAGGACCCTCATGGGCGTGATCGCGTGATAGGTGGCACCGGTCGTATCGGGCGTGAAGTAGCCGGTGACATCGAAGATCGCCTGCACGGTAGGTCCGTTGCTCGGCGCCACAAATGTTATGGAGAGCGTGCCGCCGGAACCGAGCTGGACCGTCACCGCGTCGGCGCGATCATCACCGACCGGGAAGTTGATCGTCGAGCTGGTCGGGTTGTTAGCGGCGACAGGGCCGATGAAGAGATAGCCCGAGCTCGTCTGGCCGGTCACGGTCAGGTTGCCGGTGACCGCCGTGGCATTCGACGGTACCCCGCCCAGGGTGAACGTCCGGGCGGCATGGTTGGTGAAGGGACCCGATAGACCGCCCGTGCCGTTACGGGTATCGAGAACACGGGTCGGGGTAATGGCGTGGTAGGTGGCGCCAGCCTGCAGCGTTGTCGCTCCGGCTTGGACCGGGTCACAGTTCTGGCCGGCATCGTTGAAGGCGCAGGCGTCGTACCAGTAGTTGGTGTTGGGTTGGAGCCCCGCGTCGGTGACGGAAGTCGCGTTGGGCCCTGTCGTGCTTGCGACGACCCACTGCTGACCGTCTGGAACAGACCAGCGGTAGATCCGGAACCCGGATTCATCGTTCGAGTTGTCCGTCCAGGTGAGCCGGATCGAGCTGCTCGACACGGGGGTCGCGCCGTTGGTGGTTGGCGCGTTGGGCTGCTGACCTGGCCCAGTCCAAGTCGTCGCGTAGACGTAAGGTGCGCAGTTCTCTCCAGAGCCATTGAAGGCGCAGACGGAGTAGAGGTGCTGGGAATTTGCCACGAGCCCGCCGTCGATATATGAGATCGCGGCTGTTGAGAGATTGTCCGCGATTATTGGCCAAGTTGCGCCGTTCCAGCGCCCGACGCGATATCCGGTCGCTCCAGATACGCCGCTCCAAGTGAGCTTGATCTGGCTAGAACTTATGCCCGTTGCGGTCACATTGGACGGGGTGGACAAGCCACCACCGTCGGCCGTCATGAACCAACCCTCCTCGGCGTACTGGTTCACGAACGCCCAGGAAAGCTCAGCCCAGCCTTGGTTTCCCCAAGAGGTGCCCCACTGGTTCTCGATCCAGACGCCTGCAGTGTCGTACTTCGCCGCGAACACGCCGTGGTTCCCGTAGTTCGTCATGCCGGCGGTAGGCACGTCCACGAACGCGTGAGTCGCATTGGCGAGCTCGAAGTTGTCATACACTGGGATCGTCAGAAGCACGGGATGGCCTGCCGCGAAGGAGGCCTCGACGGCCGCCTGGTTGGCGCCACTAGCTCCTCTGAAGAGCGAGGTGCCTGACGTGACTCTATATGGCGCGGCGGCCGTCACCTCGGCCGATGTTGGCTGGGTCGTGTAGTCATAGTCCCCCTGCGGGTAATCAGACCTATGGTCGATTCCCTGTGAGAGCGAGATGCCAAAGTTCTCGGGAAAACTCGAGCCTCTGTTGGCGTCGCCTCGGGCGAGCTGGCTGTAGAGATACATCGGCGCAAATGTTGAGGTGTCACCGAGCGCGTGATTCCGGAGCCAGTAGCGGTAGTAGTATCCGACGGCCCACGAGGCGCACGAGCCAACCTGACCTTGATTTCCCACCGGTGGGTCCCACTGACTCAAATCGACGCTGTCGGGGAGCGTCGCGTTCTCCTGAACGAGGGCAGCAGCGCTCGCTGACAGGCCTTCAGGCAATCCTGGGGTGAGGTTCGCGCCGAGCCCATGGGTCATGTTTTGCGGAGCAGCCGCCACCGCTGGGTTGGCCAGCGGTCCCGCTGAGACGAGCGCAAGTCCCAGTAACGCCGCCGAGATCGGTCGCGCGATCCCTGAAGTCCCAATCATCCCGCGCCCCTCCACAACCCCGGCGCCCCCGGTTCGCTCGATCTGAGGACGCGTATGAGTGCTGATTCACTCATCGAGTGAATGGTGTCGCCTAACCCTAGGATGACACCCCCCGGCAGCTGCGGCGGGACCCAATAGTCACGCACTGACGAGGAACTAGGTCTAGCCCGACTCCTTCACCATCGCTGGTTAGTGTCATGGGCGTGGACGAGATAGCACGCGTGGCCATCTCGCCGCGGGCGTAGGTCTCCGGACGGCCTGCCCTCGCCTAGTGGATGCCTGCGGTCCCGCAGACGGCGGCGCCGACCGCGCTGCAAAGGTCCGTCACACTGACCCACTTGTCCCTGATGACGGCTTTCTCCATATTTGAAGCGTTGCCCACTCGAACCCGGGCACAAGAACCCCCGGCTCAGCAATGGCTGGGTTGGCGGGATCGGTGATCGGTGCCGTTGAGGAGGGCGGCTGGCGGCGAGATGGCCGGCGCGCAGGCCGAACCTTCCGGAGGAATACCGAGTCGGAAACCACACGGTGGAGTTCTGGACCCCTAAGGAAACGTGCTGGCACAGGGTGCCTGCACGGCGGTCCCGGAGTCTTCACGAACGTGCCCAACGGTGTGCACATCGAGCCACCGAGGGCGATCATCAAGTTGGGTGCGTGTATCCCGCAGCCCCAACACGACTCGGGCCGTGAGGCTGGACGGCACGCCGATCACGGCGCTGTCTTTCACCCATCGGCACTGTCGGGCCTGTACTGCGGCTCTCATAGTACGGACCAAAGGTGGTCTCATGTTCGAAGGCTCGAGTAGGGCACAGATCGCGCGTACCTCGATCATCGTTGGCATCCTCGCCGCGATCGCATTCTTCGTCTACCAGACCGGGGTGCTCAAGTCGCCAACGGTGTATGTGCGAAACGAGAGCTCGGTCGAGGTGGACGTGGTCGTCCACGGCAATCCGGGTAGCTCCACTTCCATCGTCGAGCTTGCGGTGCCGCCCTGGACCGAGGGGATATGTTCCACGGGCGGCTGGAGCATGGGCCCGGGAAACCGGCCGGTAGCTGCCTATCTGGCTCCTCAGAGCCAGCCAACGATGAGCTTCCCGCAGGGCGGCCCGTACTACGTCCGCGTGGACGCGTCCGGCGTCATGCACCTGGGTGAGCCAGTACCGACCGACCCCGTCGGCTGCAAGGTCTACCTCGTCACACCGCGCTGACACACCACCGCACCAACAGACCATGTCGGTGGCACAACGTCGACGCCTATGCGACCCGGCGATCCTCTGAAACGGCGGTCGTGATCTTGGAGCCATCGCCCGAAGCTAGAAAGCTCCCGACTGGGGACGGTGCCGGGCGGGTCGGGCTGCGATGTGTTGTCCACCGCGACGATGTGGTCATAGGGTCGCTTCCCAGCCGACGCTGGCGAGCCGGTTAGCGGGTGATGTAGTCGCCTCGCGAAACACCCTGGGGAATCGCTCGATCCGCGCGTAACATCCGTCGGTCATCTGTCCAACCCCCGGGCATCTATCAAAGACCCGGGGGCATCATCGAGGAGGGTATCCATGGCTCGTTTCTCTCTCCAGCGCGAAGAAGGTCAGGGCCTTGCCGAGTACGCCCTGATCCTGTCGCTCATCGCCGTCG
>JADGPH010000288.1 GCA_017882555.1 Thermoleophilia bacterium | reverse complement strand
TCCAGGCCACGGTGCGGTAGTTCGGGTTCTCGAGCGTCTCGGCCTCCAGGTTGAACGCCTGGGGACGGGGACCGATGTCTGAAATGCCCATGGTTTGACCCTAGCCTTGCCCGGACCGGATCGGAATGCTCCCCGATCAGGGCAGTCGCGACGCGCTGATCGGGGTGCGCGTCATCGCGGCATAGAGCGGATATGTCGAGGGACGCCGCACCGGCCAATATGGACATTCGCCGTCGTCGCCCCGCGGCCCGCTTCCTAGCGTGTTGCGGGCCGAACGAATGGAGTCGTGGTGGCGAGTTTCTCAAAGCCCAGTCGGCGCAGGATCGGCTCGCTTTCTGGTGACGCGTCGACCTGCAGGTAGCGAAAGCCCCGGGCGGCCGCGAGCGAAGCACGATGCGCAACCAGTGCACGGAAAAGGCCGCGACCGCGCCAGCCCGGAACGGTGCCCCCACCCCACAGACCAGCGAAATCAGTACCGGCGTAGAACTCGATCCGGCCGGCAGCAACCGGCTTTGCACCGTCGTAGGCGACGACCGCCGCTGTAGTGAGACCGAGCCCAGTTAGCAGTCGCCGTCCGATCGCTGCGTGGGCACCGCCGAATACTTGGTCGTGCACGGCCACCAGGTCAGCGGCATCCTCGGCGTCGCGCACATCGCGCAGCTCAAGACCTGGCGGTACGTCGACGTCACGAGACAACCCACTGCAATCCAGCGCGCTGAGCTCTGCCACGAGCAGTGCCTCGGCTGGTTCCGCCACGAAGCCGGCGGCGATCAGCCGCGCGGGCAGATCGGCGGGCTTGTCGTAGGAGTAGTGCTTCCACTCCCAGCCACGGCCTTGAAACCTTTCGAGCTGGACACCGATAGCCGTGTCGGCGCTCGCGTCGTCCAAGCTGCTCCACGTCACGCCTGACCAACCATCGGCGGACAACCTGCACACCACGCTGCCATCGTGCTCGACGACGTCGCCGGACGCATCCGGCCGCACATCACGGCGCACCTGCTCGTCGAAAGCTGCGAGTACCGCGTCGAGATCCATCGCTACCCCAGGTAGCTCAAGACCGGAATGGCCCTCGCCGAGGCAGTCGAGCGATTCGACGTCACGACGCCATCTAAGTCGCGCGAACACGCACGCACAAGAAGCGCAGATCAGTAGAAACGGGTGCTACGCGGCACACGCGCGGTCAGCGCAAAGGCGGATGTTGGCCGGCAGTCCTAGCGAGAGAGAGCTCATGTTCCACAGGCATCCTGTGTGACGGTCTGGGCCCATGACTGGCTCGCACCGGCGCCCGGTAGCGCGAGCGCAACGGGCCCCTTCTCAGCTCCATGCTCGACTTCGACCAACAGCGGCGATGTTGCTAACCGAGCCTGCGCGCAGTCGGTGACCCGAAACCTCATCGACACTCGTTGGGACACTCGGGCGCCCATCACCCAGGGCAACGCCGGCTGCACACTGACCAGCCGCAACCCAGGGTCGGTCCGGGCGACCTGAAGGACCGTGACACCAAAGGTCGACGCATCGGTGACCGTGAACGTGTACGTGGTCGTGCGCGGATCAATCGAGTCGGTCTGCCATTGGGAAGGACCCCCGACGTATAGCCAGACGTAGGGTGGTTCGGGCAGGTTCTCCCAATCGAGGCTGGCCCGGTAGATACCGCGAGCCGGCCAGAAGATGATCGCCATCCCTGTCACAATCGCAACGGTCACGATGAAGACGAGGCTCTTGCGACCCGGACGCCACCTAGGCTGGGTGTCGTGGTTCTCGATCACGTCCTCGGTCAAGTTCTCTCCGCCCACCGCGACAAGCCACCGGACGCCAACCTAGCGCGAGCACGAGTTGAACGATCGTCACTGCGGTAAGACAGTGCGTTTGTCCCGCCGACGAGGAAGCGGCGCCCGTGACCGTTATCGCTGCGGGTGAACGCTGGCCCGATGGGTCGCTACGCCCCGCGCTCGAGGACCTGCTGGGAGCCGGCGCTGTGCTCGCTGAGCTGGCCCACTGCGGGGTCTTCGAAGAGTCACCCGAAGCCACACGGGCCCGGGCAGCGTATACACCAGTGGAGTTAGTGCCGGACGCCGTCCGCCACTGCGCATCCGGCGTCGAGTTGGAGACCCTTGGATTCGGCGCCGACGTTGAGATCGCCGTCGAGCAGGCCGCGAGTGCGGTCGTGCCCGTACTCACAGACGGCGCCTTCCGACCTGCCTAACCCTGGGTCGTGGCCAACGGCGACCACTGCGGGTAGCAAGGACCTGCACATCCGCTATTCGGCAAACATCCCAGGTACTGGGAAGTCAAGCGGCGGCGGTTTTGTGGTGGCTCCACGCGCGACCAGCGCGCTGACTTTCCCACCGGCGTTGGCGCCTTTGTCGGTCGGCACGCTGAGATACCTGTCGCCAAGATCGGCGAGCCCCGCCGACGCAGCCAGACCCATCACCGGAACCAGGCCCGCGCACGACACGAGATTCGGATCATCGAAGCTCGCCGAGACCACCGGGAACGTGTGAGAGAGTCGCATCTGCGAGATGCCCTTCGTGAGCAGCCGAAACGGGACCTTAGACAAGTCCGATCTGTTGCCACGCAAGGGCATTCTCATGTTCCGACCCGCTCAGACCGACAAGATCATCGGTGGAACAAGGCTTAGGTCAGTCAGTAGCTGAAGTCCTGCATGGCGACTCGCAGCTCGCCGCTGATTCTCGAAATGTGACTGGACTGGCGGTCGGCCTCGGCAGCGTCCTGGGTGGTATCGCTCACCGCACTGGCCACCGCGGCGATCGTGCCGG
>JADGPH010000066.1 GCA_017882555.1 Thermoleophilia bacterium | reverse complement strand
TTGAGGGGGACCTTGATTTCCGCGGGACCCTTGGCGTGGCGAAGGACGCCCCAGTGGGATTTCGGGAGATCCGCCTGCGTTTCGAGTTGGACACCCAAGCGAACGATGAAGTACTCGCGACGCTTCTGCGGCTAACGGAGCGCTACTGCGTCGTACTTCAGACGCTGCGCGGCGGGGTCCCGGTAACCGCCGAGACGATCGCTCGCCGCTAGCGACAGCAACCTGCTCGGGGCGGAGGTGCTCCACAGCTGGCGCTGGGTGAACCTCGCTCATCGGCTGCCGGGGGGTCAACACATGGTCAACAGACCCCACGGCACTCGGATGTAATCAGGTTGAGGTCCACCTGCGAGGAACCCCACCCATTACGGGACTTTCTGGACAGGGATGTACTCAGCGGTACTCGGCGCGCAGACCTCTTAATCCCAAGGTCGTAGGTTCGAGTCCTACACGGCCCATGCGGAACGCGTAGACAAGCGGATTGTGGCACGTTCCGTATGCAATACGTGTCATCGGGCACCAGCCGATTACACCGCATGCGTGCACCGGTGGACTACGGAATATGGCCCTCTCGGTGGCGGGACCAGTTGGGGTCACTGAGTTCGAGCCCAGTAGCGCCCATCCGAAGGATCCTCATGGTCAACTCGATCTCGGCTTCCGTGTGGATCCTTTGTCGGTTTCTCGTCCAATTCAGATACTACGGGCGGCGGCCTTCGCGGCCGCCGCCGTCAGGGCGATAGCAGCGGCTACTTGCTCTTGGACTTCTTCATCGCGTAAGCAACAACGCCGATGACCAGAGCGATCACGACGACAATGCCTAGACCTGCAAGGATTTTGCCGATGCCGATGGCGAGAATCGCGCCAAGGACTAGCAAGATCAGGATGACGGTTCCGCAGCCGCGGAGGCATCCGCCCTCCTTCCTGACTGTGACGTTTATGTTCTGGGTCGGACCCATCGCCGCATCGCGTTCCTTTCAAAAGATGCTAAGTCTCGCCAGCTTTTCCCTTGCCCGCCGTGTAGCGAGGTGAAGCGACGGGACCCAGGGGCGAAAGCGGCCTGGTTCCGGTTGCCAGAACGATGCCCAGTCCTCGTGGGACGTCCCCACCTGCCAGAGACCTACTCGTCGTCTCGCTATTTGTCGGAGTACTTCCTCACGGTCGCGGTAATGAAGCTTCCGTGTGAGACCCGCGTCCCGCCCTTCAGATCCTGGTTAACGACAACCCAATTGGAATCGATTATGGGAATCCGGCCGAGGCCCAGCGCATCGGTCGCCGGAAGCACATGTAAGCCCTCGCCGCGCCACATTCCTTGAGCCGTCTCGTAGTTCTTGCCGATGGCGTCGATCACTGTCACCGTCGATTCCGTTGTCGCTCCGGGCGCAGGCGACGTCACCATGCCGGTCGTCGGAGTCGCGGGTGCTGTCACTGTCTCAGTGGATCCAGATTGACTGGAGGGCGCGGGTGCCGTCACCGTGACCGTCGCCCGGGACGGCGACGAACTACCACAGGCCGCCAATCCGGCGGTCGCGATGGCAAGAACAATGCATAGAGCACCACGCCTCCCCGTGTACTTCCCCTTCTTTGCCGCCTGGCTGGGGATCGTCACCTAAGCGTGCCACCTGACGACGACTCCGTGCTCATCGCCGATCCTTCGGTTGGTACTTGGCCTGCTGGGTCTTCCTAGAAGCTACAGCGCTTCCAAGCCCGCGCAGCGTCGCTTCCCCCGCGTTCATGCGCCGCCGCTTGATCCGGTCGATCGGGGGTGCATTGGTACCGCCTGTCCTGCGAGATTTTCACGGGGCGCCCAGGGCCGAGCTGCCTCGACGCCACCGGGGAGGATTGGACTAGGACCTCGAGACCTGCGGTCCGGTGGCCCCTCCCAGGGCACCGGGGTCAGGCGACGGCGCGGGCCGGTCACCGGCATAGCGACTCGTCGAGTTCACTAACCCTTGTTTGGGGCGGGGGCGTCCGTCCAGCTGGCGCTGTGTGAACCTCGTCTATCGGCTGATGGGGGGCAACAGAGGGTCAACAGACCCCACGGCACTCGGCGGTAGTCAGACCGGGCGTCAACTACGCGGAACACGTCCTATTCCTGGGATTTCCGGACAGGGATGTACTCAGCGGTACTGGGCGCGCAGACCCTTTATAATCCCATGGTCGTAGGTTCGAGTCCTACACGGCCCATTCTCCCCACGTCCATGTCACGATGCCCCTGTCCGCAGAATGGAAGCGCGCGGGCAGGTTCGTGCCGGGCGGATTGACCGGTGGGTTGCCATCGATGTCCACCCAATGGTGCGAGCCGATCATCGGAGGGGGTGCACCGCGAGCCTCAATCTGCACGACCACCCTACGAGCGCGGGACCATCCCGTGGATCACCAGCGCTGCGACCGGACTACCAGCGACGACCAGTCTCAGTCTGTCTCTTCTGCTGGTGTGCTCTCGAGGCGTTTCGCATGCTCTTGAAGTGCACCGTCCGTGAGGTGCATCTTCACGGGCGGCCGTTCTCGAGCGATCAACTCTTCGAGCGAGGGTCCGTTTGGGTTTGCCTCGGCGTCATTCTCCGGAGGACCTGGAACAGGAGCGTGAAAGATCAGCGGGGATTGCCACGTCGCCATGCCGAATTCACGGCGGGACGCCGCGAGAGCTGCATCGCTTTCGTCTCGGTCTCCCACGCGCCTCATGCTTGGACCCTTTCGACGCCCCTACAAACGTGTGCGTCAGATTGTACTCCCCGCTGTGCAGACGGCGGAACCGCCACGACCGTGAGATGGACAGACGCGTCGCGTGTATTCCACTCACGGCGATGGAGGATTCGACCTGGGACCGTGGGGCACCCGGACGCCGTCGCGGCCAGGATCGTCGCGAGCCGGTAGGCCGCGCCGGGACCGCATCGATCGCCAAACCAACGCCCCAAAGCCACGGAGGAGGTTCACGCGGGCCGCTCGAGTCAAATGCTCGAGACGGCGCTCACACACGAGAGATGGAGTGCACTCGTCGTTGCCCGACGACACCCGGCCCTTCGCTCGGTTGGCATGGTGGGACGCTAGGCACTCGCCGCGAATCGAGCAACCGTCCGACCCGTTGAGTCGGGGCCGAACCGGTTCTCGCCGGGCGCACCGCGCAGGAAGCGCAATTCCACCAGGATCCAGATCCACCCCAGGTATGGGATGAAGCCGATTAACACCCACCACGCGGACGTGTTTCGGTCGAGAAAGCGCTTCCCGTTCACAAAGATCCCGATGATCGCGAGGGCGATCTCAATGATCGGATTCAACGCCGGGATCGTGTTCATCGATAACCCTCCGGCCGCTAGGGCGATGATGAGAAGGATGAACACGAGGACCGAGATCCCGATCACTGCAAACGCGAAGAGCCACCACGTCATGCGATTGACCCGACCGTCCATTTGGAACAACGGCTCTTTCACGTATGTCTCGGGTTCCGAGCAGCGAGAGCGACCCACCCCCGGTTGCAGCCACCAACGTGCGCCGATCCACGGTCCCAAAGCTGTTTCGTGATGCATCCTCCGCGAAGGTCGAGTTGTCGCCGGCGCGGCTGGACTGACCGAAATACTGCTCGCGCTCGGAATCGACCGAACGTCCTCCGACGAGCGCTCATGTACCCCGGCAACCAATGCCAGCATCCTCGCGGCGGTTCAGGCTCCTGCGAGGATTCAACGAGAACGGCGACAGGCGGCTGACGATGGCGGATTTTGCTGAACTCGACAAGCTCTCGACCGACGAGCTCCATCATCGTGCTGTCAGGGCCGCCGAGCATCACCTTGATATCGGGTTCTTCTGGAAACTCGCGGAGTACATCCCGATGGCGGAGGTCGTCGCCGGCAGTCCCGGGGAAGGCGATGTCGAGATCGAACACATTTCGATCTGGTTCAAGGACTTCGTGCTCCGTGGCGGGAAGCTCGATGAGGCGTTGCGCCCCGTCTACATCGATTACCTCGAGCACCACTCCGAGCCGAGCGACCACTGACCGAGCGCGACGGCCGCGCCGTGTTGACGCGGTGGTTGTGGGGCTGGCGCCTCGAGAGGCGGGGCGTTCTCCGGGAAGTCCTAGTGTGCCTCTGAGACCGACGGTACCGTGTCGAGGGAAGCCAGGGTCTGGAACAGGTCATCGGCGTGGTTGGTCACGAAGCCTTGGCCAATACCCGGTATCGCCAGCAGCTCGGCACGCTCGCGCGGTGTGTTGCGTGCAATCTCCCTGAGGCTGACATCCCGGCAGACGGTGTAGGCCGGATTTCCGCCTGCACGTCCGCGCCGCCAGTCGCGCAGTGCCGCGACAATTCGTGACTGGGCCTCATCGAGCTCGTCGGGCTCCATAGCAGTGGGCGACGTGATCGTGGCTCGGGCTGAGATTCGGCCCGGCGCGCCGGTGCTCGCAGCGGGTTCCGGCAGTGGATCGCACCGATCGCAACAGCGGCCCAGCGGATCATGGAGCTCCCCGTGATCCCCAAAATGGCGCATGATCGCCGCCCGGCGACAACCGGTCTCATCGATGAATCCGACAATATCTCGGTATTGGTCCCAGTTGCGCGTGCGGGCCGTCCGGAGGATCACCACGACCTCATCGCGCTGGCTGGGTGACAACTGCGATGCACGGATCGTGATTTCGCTGAACCCGCCTACCCACGGCGGAAGCTCGATTGCCCCGACTCGTTGTGCGGCCGCGAGTGCCAAGCGGCTGCTGTCGGAGCTGCCGAGGTCCTCCAGGCTAATCTCCAAGCGCTCCTGTGCATCCGCCTGCGATCGCAATCGCCGCAGGAGTTGATCGACCTCGGCGACGTCGAGAGTCTGTTTGTTGAAGTAGATGAGCCGGCCTTTGTCGGCGTTCATCGCCAAGAGCACTGCCTGCGCTGGCTTCCCATCACGCCCGGCCCGGCCAGCTTCTTGGTAGTACCCCTCGAGCGATCGTGGTAGCGACCAATGCACGACCGTTCGCACATCCGCCTTGTCGACGCCCATGCCAAATGCGTTGGTCGCGCACATCACATCGAGGGCGCCGGTCATGAACGCGTCCTGAGCTGCGGTGCGCTCGTCGGGAGTCAGCTTGGCGTGATAGGGCGCGGCACGCAGTCCACGCGTCACGAGACCATCAGCGAGTTCACTCGTTTCCTTGCGTGTGCCGCAGTAGATGATCGCAGGCAGGGCGTCGGTGCCGCGCAGCACCTGCATCAGATGGTCCCACTTCCTGGCGACGGCACCACGGCCGCCGAGCGCAATCACGTCGAAACTGATGTTGGGGCGATCGAAACCCGTGCTGAGCATTACGGGATCGCGCAGACCTAATCTGCGAACGATCTCCGCGCCGACCTTTGGGGTCGCTGTCGCGGTGAGCGCCAGTGTTGTACGTGCACCGAGCAGGTCGCGCCACTCGGCCAAGCGTGCATATTCGGGTCGGAAGTTGTCGCCCCACTCAACGAGGCAGTGCGCCTCATCCACGACAAAGAGATCGATGCGGTTACCGGCTATCGCCTGCAAGAACGAGCGCTGCATGAATCGCTCGGGAGCGCAGAACACCACACGCACGTCTCCACGAGCGACTGCTGCGAGGGCTTGCCCCGATTCCTCGGGCGTCTGGTTGGAGCTGAACATGCGCACGGGTGCACCGGCATCCATCATCCGTTCGTACTGATCGCGGATGAGCGCGATGAGTGGGCTTACGACGACCGTGA
The DNA here is from genome assembly GCA_017882555.1 of Thermoleophilia bacterium. Taxonomy (GTDB): domain Bacteria; phylum Actinomycetota; class Thermoleophilia; order Miltoncostaeales; family Miltoncostaeaceae; genus CAITWD01. The sequence continues at coordinate 6,166 of JADGPH010000066.1, read as the reverse complement.
GGCCGCCGAGCGCCAGCGCCGGCACCTGGTAGCACAGGGACTTCCCCGATCCGGTCGCCATTACCACCATGGCATCGCGCCCACTCATGACCGCGTCAATCGCATCACCTTGGCCGGGCCGCAAGTCGGCGATACTGAGCTGGGCCAGCACTTCGCCGATCGGACGCGCGGGAGACGCACGCAACTCCGACTGACTTTGCTGCGTGGCAGATGGGTTGCTGATCGTCGGTGCCCGACGCTCGGCCAATTCGTCGCGTCGAGCCCTGAGAGGCTTCGCTTGTACGGCAAGCGCGGTGCGCGTGTCCGGTGCGCAGGTTCGGAAGTACGTCCGCAGTTCCTCTAGCAGCGCGTCGATCTCGGCCAGATCGACGCGCATGTCGGCTTCAGCGCGTTCGAGCGCCGCCGTCAGCTGCACAATGAGCCCACTCGCGGAGATGGTCGCCACGCCGTCGAGTGTAGATCGTCGGCGTGACACCAACGCGTTCGGCGAATTCCAACAGGACCTCCAGCGCCGCTTGGGAACTCTCCCATCGCGCCGCGCCCGAGTTAGGCGGTTCACGCGTCGAGATCATGTCGGTTCTGCAGGAGACACCGCGGCCTGCGCTTGCAGTAGGCGTCGAGATCCGCGGGCGCCTGCGCGACCATCTGGCGGCGGCCCTCCCCGATGCCGATATCCGCGACCGACTGATCACCACGCGCGAAGAAACCCGACGGGTCGAAATCACGACTCCCCGCGAGACGGGGGAGCCTGTGCCGCCGCGGGGTGGGCAACGTGGGGCCCCAAGCAATTCCGGCTGGGAGACCGAGTGTCGCTACGAGGTGCTCGACTACAGCGGTCACTGCGTCCTCAACCCCGCTGGATGAGCGAGACCCCAATTCTCAACCGGTGCTCGGGGGTTAATTCTTCGCCGTTGTTGACATCTCGCGCTCCGCCCATCCGATCGCATTGCGACTGCTGCCGTGCCTGTTTCGGCTGCAACACGTATTTCACAGCACTCGTCCATAATAGTAGCCAATGTCGCTAGCCGACGTGTGTCGGATGCCCCGATCAAGCCCCTAGGGATCGGGATGTTCGGTGAACCCACCCGGTGGGGGGGTACCCGTTGAACGAGCAAGCAGATGTCATGGACGTGCCCGACGTGACCGCAGCGACGGGTGAGGATCGAGTTCAGACGGTCGCCGACGAGTCGTCAGAGCTGGTTATGATCACCGATGGCGACCAGATGGTGCGATGGGCGAACAGCACCGCCGAGCGGGTGCTCGGTAGTCCGTTTGCGTCGCTGGTTGGGACGGACATATTCGCGCTGCTCCATGCCGACGACGTTCCGGCGCTGGTCGATACGATCGCACGGCTGCGGAATACCCCAGGTGCGACAGGGGGCGTCAACTACCGGCTGCGTATGGCCGACGGCGCGTGGCACTGGATGGAGACGACGACGACAAGCCTGCTCGACCAGCCAGCGATCGGCGGGTTTGTCGTGTCGATGCGCGATGTGACCGAACGTCGGCACGACGAAACGGCCCTCGAACGCAGCGAGGAGCATTACCGGGACCTGATCGAGCACGTGCGTGATTGGGTCTTCACCGCCGACCTCGCTGGCAACTTCACCTCGGTCAACCCGGCGGCGGAGCAGCTCACAGGGTTCAGCTCCGCAGAGTTGCGCGGGATGAGCTTCTTCGACGTGGTCGCTCCTAAGGAACGCGAGCGCCTCGAACGAATCCTGACGCGGCCCGTGGCGGGCGCCCCAGAGGAGCACGCGGAACTACAGCTGATCCGCAAGGACGGGCGACGACTTTTCATCAGCGTGGCCGGACGGTTCGTCGAGGAGGGCGGTCGTCGGGTCCGCATCGAAGGGATCGTCAGGGACATGACCGAACGGCACATTCTCGAGGAGAGCCTGCGGTATCAAGCCTTCCACGATGCACTGACGGGGCTCCCGAACCGCGCACTCCTGCTCGATCGTATCGACCTGGCGTTGGCGCGTGCGGACCGAACGAAATCTCGGGTTATGGTGCTGCTGCTCGACGTTGACGACTTCAAGATGATCAACGACAGCCGCGGCCATACGGTAGGTGACGAGGTCTTGGTCGAACTGGCGGGCAGACTGCGATCGATCCTCAGAAACAACGACACCGTTGCGCGTATGGGCGGCGATGAATTCGTCATCGTCACCGAGAGCGTCCAGGCGCGAAGCGAGATTTGTGCGGTGGCCAAACGCGTCCTGTCGGTCTTCGCGGAGCCGTTCACGGTTGCCGGCAACGAACGCAAGCAGACCGGGAGCCTGGGGATCGCGCTGTCCAGCGACGGAGCGGAGGCGAGCGACTTGTTGCGCGACGCGGACACGGCGATGTACCGCGCCAAGGCGAAGGGCAAAGGAGGCTTCGAGGTCTTCGATGGCGTGCTTCGAGTCGAGCTCTTACGGCAGATCGCACTTACCGAAGGGCTTGGGGAGGCGCTGCGGGACGACAAGCTGGAGGTCTACTACCAGCCGATCGTCTCCCTTGTCGACGGCCAGATACTGGCGGTCGAGGCGCTGACTCGTTGGCATCATCCAGAATGGGGGGCGATTCAACCCGACGAGTTCATCCCGCTCGCTGAGGGGAGCGGGATGATCATCCCGCTCGGCAAGTACGTGCTCCGGGAGGCGGCCCGGGAGGCGGCGCAATGGCGGAAGGAGTGCCCGGGGGCTCTCCCGCTCGGTGTGTTTGTGAATGTGTCACCTGACGAGCTCTCTGAGCGCGACTTCGTGTCGTTCGTCACCGAGACGCTGGCCGAGCATGAACTGGCGGCCTCGGATCTTGCCATCGAACTGACCGAGCGCGTCATCGTGGATGAGCACGATGAGATGGCCCTCGAGACCCTGTCGGAGCTCACGCGCATCGGCGTCCGACTCGTCATCGACGACTTCGGCACCGGCTACTCCGCCCTGTCGTCTCTCAGGCGCTTTCCACTCGCCGCCCTGAAGATCGATCGCTACTTCATCGAGGAGATCGACGCCCACGACGCCCCGGCCCCGATCATCCGGGCGCTCGTCGGCCTTGCCGACGCACTTCGCGTGATGGTGATCGCCGAAGGCGTCGAGAACCCGGTCCAGCATGGCTATCTTCGCGGCCTCGGCTGCAACGTGGCACAAGGATTCGGGCTTGGGCGCCCGCAGACGGCATCGACATTGTCGACGCTCATCTTGGCGAGGCCTGAGCTCGCCGCGGCGCAGATTCGGACGGCGCCGCTCGACCCCGACACGACGCCCGCCAACAGCGCGGGCCTGAGTGCGCCGATTCCTCCCGACGACGAGGAGCGGCTCGCGGCGCTGTGGGACTACAACGTGCTCGACACCGGGCCCGAGCCCGCCTTCGACGAGATCGCACGGCTCGCTGCGCAGATCTGCGAGACACCCATGGCACTTGTCAGCCTGGTTGACCGCGACCGTGAGTATTTCAAGGCCGCCATCGGCACCGAGCTTCGCCAGTCCCCACGCAGCCGCTCCTTCTGGGGCCACGCCATTCTCAAGAAGGGCTTGTTCGTCGTGCCCGACACGCTGGCCGACCCGCGCTTTGCCGCCAATCCCAACGTGGTCGCGGGAGCGAGTGTGCGATTCTACGCGGGTGTCCCGCTGGTCAACCCGGACGGCTACGCGATCGGCGTCCTGTGCGTCAAGGACACAAAACCGAGAGAACTCACCGAGACCCAACGTGACGCACTCGAGGTGCTCGGCCGACAGGCCGCGGCCCAGCTCGAGCTCGGCCGGCTCTTCGTGCTCAGGCACAGCGAGGCGATCGCTGTGCTTGAGCACGATGCGGGCCACCAGGGCGAGAGCGCGCTGGGCGATAAACGCCGACGCGCCGTGCAAGGCCCACACTCGCCGAGAACCGACAGGAGAGCACCTTGAACGACGCGTGCACCAAGCGCGGGAGAGCTGACAGGGATGGTCGTATCCGGTCAGATCACGTCGGCCGAAGTCGTCAACGAGGTCAATCCTGATGTCAACGCGGTGACCGTGATGCTGACCGCACCTCTATCTGAGATCAAACGGATCTCGGGGCAAGTGGTTCGGATTGTGCCAACCACGGTCCACGCCGAGAGCTCGCTCTGAGCTGACGGTGTTGGGTCCCGAGTCGTTGTTGACGACGACTCGGGACCTGTCCTAGAGGCAACTCGAGTGCGCATAGGTGCAGCTTGACTTCTTGGATGCACGTGCCGATACACATCTCGCGCTCGCAGCCGTGGCCTGGCGCTGGGTGTCCGGATTCCGATGAGAGCTCATATGAAACGCTTGTCGACTCGTGCGCTTTCGATTGCAGGGGCAGCAGCGGTAGCGCTCGCCGCTGTCGGTGTCCTTGCCGGACAACCTGCCCCGCCAGCGTGGGCTCCTCATTGCACGGTCTTCCCAAGTGGGAATGTCTGGAATCAGCGTGTTACCGGACTTCCGGTTCGTCGCGACTCCCGTCAGCTTCTCGCATCCATCGGACTGGGAAGCCGCCTCCATCCTGACTTCTCAAACCATGGCGCCTACGGGATCCCGATTAACGTTGTGGGGTCTCGGACGCCCAGATACCGTGTCGCGTTTCAGTACCGTGCCGAGTCGGATCCGGGCCCGTATCCGATACCCGCAAAGCCAAAGATCGAGCATGGCTCCGATCGGCACCTCATCCTCGTCGACCGCGACGCCTGTCGCCTCTACGAGCTCTATTCGGCAGTCCGCGTCGGGACCAAGTGGACGGCCGGCTCCGGAGCGACATGGAATCTCGCGAGTAACGCCCTCAGGCCCGCCGGGTGGACGTCCGCCGATGCGGCCGGCCTGCCAATCCTCCCGGGGCTCGTGAGATATGACGAAGTCGCTCGCGGGGCCATTCTGCACGCGTTGCGGTTTACCGCCCCACTGACTCGGCGAGCGTTTATCTATCCAGCTCGCCACCAAGCCGGGGCGACGAGCAGCCCTCAGGTTCCCCCGATGGGCCTACGGATCAGACTGAAGCGATCCGTCTCATTGGCGGGATTTGCACCGCAAGCTCGGATCATTCTCGTTGCACTTCGGGATTACGGGATGATCCTCGCGGATAACGGGAGCCCGCTCTACGTCACTGGCGTCCCGGACGCCAGATGGAACGATGACCAGCTTCACCGGCTCGGTCGGCTCACCGCCAGCGATTTCGAGGTGGTCGATACCAGTCGACTCCGGAATCGGTAGCTCATGCAAGCGTCGCTTCCGCGAGTGCAACGGCTCCGCGAGCGACGTCCCGACCCTTGCCGGGCACTCGCGGGACGTCACTAGCCGCCATCACGCAGCCTTTGCCGGACAGGTGTGACGCTGTGGCGCCGGGCAACGGTGCCCGCATGGCCCGACCGCCGCGCGAGAATTGCGCTGCGCAGGCGCCCCGTCGCAACCCCACCGGCACGGCTACTCGCGAGCCCAGCACTCAATTCGATCCGGACAGTTGATCGACACCGAACAGCTCGAGCGGGAAGTCATTCGGATTGTGCCACCCACGGTCCATTGGGACCCGGGCAGCCATGGGATTCCCGTGTGAGTCGGCGTGTTAGTAGTGCCGGACGTGCCGGGGCATGCGCGGCGCGCGCATATCCCGGTGCTCTGCGTGAGTCGGCGGGCGCGGCCCCGATTGCGCTCACGTCGACATGCTCGCACGGAGAGCGGCTCCGAGAACTCCTCGATGGCCCTGCGTCAGGCCCAGATCCTGGCCTCGGCGTGGAATCACCGAGTCCTTGATGCACCGCATCGCCTGGGCCTCAGCGCCGTAGCCGCGATCGGCCAGCACCGTCTTCACCTGCATGGCGATCACCCGAGCCCCCCGCGATTGCGGCCTCGCGCGTGTGCAGGTCGGCGGGGTTGCCGGCGCAGACCTGATGTGCGACAAGAAAGTCCTCGGGGGTGTCGACCATCGAGGCCTTGTAGGCGAACTCGATCGGTTTCTGGGGCTCGCCCCGGCGGATCGTCCGGCCCGACTCCTGGACCATCCTCACCGGCCGCTCACGCGGTTCGGGCGAATGCCTGGTCGTTTGTTCCATTGGTTGGACTCCCTTCAGTCAGGCGAGTCTGCCTGGCGGGAGCCTCCAAGATTCCCAGGGTGGCTGAGGCGCTCGGATCGGCGCTACCATGGGACTCACAGCATTGTTCGAGGCGATTGTCTGAGGGCGGGCGCCTCGGGA
>JADGPH010000065.1 GCA_017882555.1 Thermoleophilia bacterium | reverse complement strand
CGGAACGCGAGGCGGGAGATGAGACGAGGCGATCGAAGAAACCCCCCTCGATGTCGGCGGCAAAGAATCCGCCCGCCCCGACCGCGGAGATCAACACTCCCTGCACGATTGCGCCGGTCACGGCGAAGCTCAAGAAACCGTCGACATGCGGGAATCCCGGGATGAAGCCAATCGAGCGCCCAAACGAGGCGGAAAAGATCGCCATGAGGACGAGCGGGAAAAACAGCGCCGGGAACCACGCCTGCGGGAATCGAAAGGTCCCGTTGATCGAGCGACGCGCAAGCGCGAGCGTCTGATGGACGGCAGGGCTCACGTGCGGGCCTTCCTCTTTCGACCACCGCCGGCTCCCGGCATCGCGGTAGCGTCGCCTTCGAGGCGGTGGCCTGTCTTGATCACGAATACATCGTCGAGGCTCGGTTGGTGCAGATCGATGGCAGCGGTCGCGATGCCGGCCTCGTCGAGGGCGCGTACCACCTGTGCGATGCCTTCGGCGCCGGCGGGCAGGCGCACCGCCGCTGCGCCCGGCTTCGCGTCCGCGGCCGGCCCGAACGTGGCCAGCACGCCGGCCGTGTCGTTCACCCGCGCGGGGTCGGCGGGGGTGATCATGAGCGTCGGGGCGCCGATGCTTGACTTGAGCTCGGAGGGCGTACCTTCGGCGACGATCTTTCCGTCGTCGATGATTCCGACGCGCCCCGCAAGCTGGTCGGCCTCCTCGAGGTATTGGGTCGTCAAGAACACGGTCGTGCCGGACTCGCGGTTGAGACGCCGGACCTCCTCCCACAGCGCAACCCGCGAGGTCGGGTCCAGGCCGGTGGTGGGCTCGTCCAAGAACAGCACAACCGGCTCGTGGACGAGCGCGAGCGCAAGGTCAAGACGGCGGCGCATACCACCCGAATAGGTTCCGACGCGCCGGTCGGCTGCGTCCGTCAAGCCGACCCGCTCGAGGAGGTGTTCGGCGCGAGCATGGCCTTCTGGGCGTGGGATCGCGTGCAGGACCGCCTGCAAGCGCAACAGTTCGCGGCCGGTCATAAACGGGTCGATCGCTGCATCCTGGAGCGCGACGCCGATCGAGCGTCGCACGCTCGCAGCATCGGTGACGACATCAAATCCCGCCACCGTGGCTCGACCTCCGGTCGGACGCAGGAGCGTGGTGAGCATCCGTACGGTGGTGCTCTTGCCGGCCCCGTTTGGTCCAAGGAATCCGTAGACGTCGCCGGCGCGCACGTGGATATCGATGCCGTCGACCGCGCGGATACCACCCTTGAACTCCCGGACCAGTCCCTCAACGACAATCGCATCGTTCACGTATGTGGGCCCTTCGTGTCGGTATTGCGGAGGGAGAACGACCTCGTCCCTCGTTACGATCTACTCATTATGGAGACTCACAACACTGAATCGCCCTTAGACCGGATCACCCGGCTGGAGGCTGAGATTGCCGCTGCATTGGCGGATCGCGACCTCGCGTCCGATTCCGACGAGCGCTCGGATGGCCACCATCATCCTGCCGAAGCGGCAACCGACGCGGAACTGAGGGAGCGGCAGCTCCGGGATACGTTACGCCTGCGTGAACAACTGGACCGCTTGGGCCGGGCGCGCACCGCGATCGCCGCGGGTACCTATGGAATCTGCGTCGAATGTGGCACGCCCATCCCCGAGGGTCGGCTGCACGCATTGCCGGACGCAGAACGCTGCGTGGCCTGCCAGAGCATCGCGACGCGACGCCGCTAGCGCGCCGGGACCGGTGGCACGGAGGTCCGGTCCGCGGGGCGCCGCGCCGTCTGAGCTGACACGGGGCGCGGCGGAGCCGCAACCAACCACGCCAGAATGAGCCCCGTCGACCAGACCAGACCCGCGACAGGTACATGCACCGCCACAACCTGCCAAGGCAGCCCGTTGCGGAACTGATATTCGCCGATGGCGACTTGGATGGCCAACATCGGCAGGAAGATGCCGAGCACCGGCAGGGCGATGGGGTCTTGCGGCCGCTCGCGCCACATCCACGCACCGAGTACGAGCATCACCACCACGAGCACCGCGACGGCGCGAACGTGGAGCCAGATGGTCAACTGCAGGTTGCTCAGGCGATCGGTCGCGGTCGCTGCACCGGAGTGTGGGCCCGAGGCGGTGACGAGAATTCCGGTGATCACCACGCCGAGCAGCGCGAGCACCGCGAGGCCGGCGAAGGGCCCGCGCCGGCGATCCCACGTGCGGGTCCAGCCTCTGAGGTCGTCGCGGTAGCGGAGCGCCGCCATGATCGCTGCGGCGAGGGAAAGCATCGCCAGCAAGAAGTGACTTCCGACCATGACCGGATTGAGACCGGACAGCACGGTGATCCCGCCCAAAGGGATCTGGCCGAGGGTCATCAGTGCGGCGGTCAGCGTCAGGCCTCGGACCCCACGCGACGCAGTGGGGGTCTGGCGCGCCAGCGACCAGGCGATGATCGCGACGACGACGACGATGCCCGACAACATGCGGTTGGTGAACTCGATCTCCGGGTGGACGCTTGCCGGCGGCAGGATCCCGCCGTGGCACAGCGGCCAGTCGGGGCAGCCAAGCCCGGAGCTGGTGAGCCGGACGAGTCCGCCGCTCGGGAGGATGAGCCAGAGCGCAACTACGTTGATCCACGCGACCATGCGAAAGCCGCGCGGCGTGACCACCCACGCCGGGACAAGCCGCCCCGCCGCCCGGGTAGTTGCGCGCAGAATCGCCACACCATGCATGGTACCGTCAGATCGGGTGGCCCCGGAGGTGCAAAAAAATGGCGAGCGAGGGGACGACACCCACGCTTGATGCTGAGCAATCCCAAGCGGATCCTGCGTCCGGGCCTGTCCAACGGGATCCCCGGAAGACCCGTATTGGGCGCATACTCGGTGCAATCGTCATCCTGGTGGCGATCGCAACGGCCGTCGGATTTGCGCTGACCGTAGGGGTGTCCGACAGCGAGGTCGTCGTTCACGTTGCCGCGGTCCACGACCTCCCGGCCAGTCGACCGTCACCGGGTCCCACGCAGGAGGTGGGGGGCCTGCGCACGCTGAATATCGAATCCTTCGGGTGGACCCCCAAAGGGGCACGGCTCGACGCCGTGGGCACCCACACCGTGGCAACGACGTTCTTCTCGCGTGGTGGTCGAGTGCTTGGGATCAGTGTGATCTCCGGAGCGTCGGTTTTCGAACCGGGTCCGGTCGTCATCCGGCCGGATGGTGTCCAGGTGCACCAAGCCAACATTGGCGGCCGCACGGTGCTCTCGTGGCGGCGGGGCGGGCACACGCTCGTGATGTCCTCGATCGTTGTCCCCACCGTGTGGATGCGCAACCTCGCGACCGCCCTGAACTCTCCGCGCGCTATTCGTCCCCCGAGTTCCGGCGCGGCCGGGTAAATGGACGGCGCGACCCGGCGCACGTCGCGTGTGCGGATCGCGCAGGGGTCGTTGACGCGCGTCTTACTGGTGTTCCTTGCGATGTGCGCGGTGCTGTCGGTCGACGCGGGTATGGCGGCTGCGGCAACGGGCCTGGTCGGTGCGCAACCAGCCCCAGGAGCGCTCCTGGAACGTGGACCGAGCGGCCTTCGCCTGCAATTCTCGGCCCCGCTCGAATCGCATTTCGTCGTGCTGGAGTTGTGGCAGGACGGGCAGATCGCCAGCCTGCCGGCACGGATTGACCCGACGGACCCCCAAGCCGTCGTGGCCGGGGTGGGGCGGAGCGCGTCGCCTCCCGGGACCTCGTGGGTGCGGTGGCGTGTGGTCACGGCGGACGGGCATGTGTTTGCGGGTGCCTATGCGGTCCGCGTGGGCGGCCACGCGAGCGCATCCCCGGCTCCGCCTGGGCTGACGTTCACGGCGGGAGAGTGGGTGGCGGCGGCGGGTCGCTTCTTGGTGCTGGTCGGACTCGTGGTGGCGCTCGGGCTCGTGGTGGTGCGATGGGCCGTGGTGGGACCCTCCTGGCAAGCCGGTGGTGTCGTCGGTCCGGGGCGACCCGATGACCGAGCGGTCTTTCGTGGGCGCACGCGCGCCGTGCTGGGCCAGGGGGCCCAGGCGTGGTGGGCAGCCTGGTGGGGGGCACTTGCGGCCTGGCTGGCAGGCGCGGTGTTGATCGCGGTGGGCATGGCGTGGTGGATCGGCGCCGGCACGTCAGGTTTTGGCGTCCTCGTGACCCAGACCCGCGTGGGGCATGCCGCCGACGCGCTGGGCGCGTTCGGTGTCGCGGTGGGAGTTATCGGGCTCGCGCTACGCCGTCGCGACGAGGCGGGCCGGGCAAATCCGCCGGTCGGTTGGGGTATCGCGCTCGGGATCTGCGCGGCCTTTGGGGTCGGGGTACTGGCGTGGGCAGGCCATGCCTCGGATGGCACGGACGTCGTGATCAACATCGGCGCCGACGCAGCGCATGGCATCGCAAGTGCCTCCTGGTTGGGCGGCCTGGTTGGGCTACTGATACTCGTCGTGGGACCCGGTCAGGCGCTTGGCGACGACGATCGGGTGCGGCTGCTGGCGGCGGCCGTCGTCCGGTTCTCGACGCTGGCGATCGCGAGCGTCGCCGTCCTCGGAGTCACCGGGACCTATCGGGCCCTCGCCGAACTGAGCAGTGTGTCCCAGCTTGTCGACACCGGATACGGCATGGTGCTGGTCATCAAGCTCGGGATCTTTGGGTTGATGTTGGCGGCGGGCGGCTACAGCCGAATCATCTTGCACCCGCGCCTCGAGCGTGCCGCACTCGGTCTCGATCCCGGCGATCGGGGTGCGAGCCGCGCCCTGCGCACCAGCCTGCGGGTCGAGTTGGGAATGGCGCTGGCGCTCATGATGGCGGTCGCCGTTCTGCTCGCGATGACCCCCGCCGGTTGATACCTCTGTTGGTGGGGTAGCATCTCCTTTTGTGATTGACGACGACGTCACGCGCCATGTTGCGCGCCTCGCCCGCCTTGCGCTTACCGAGCCTGAGTTGGCGCGTATGCGGCATGAGCTGAGCGTGATTCTTGACTACGTCGATCAGGTCCAAGAGCTGGACCTGATCGACGTTGTGCCGACAACGCACGCGATCCCGATGCAGAACGTGTTCCGCGACGACGTTCCGACGCCGAGCATCTCCGCGGAGCTCGCCTTGCGCGAAGCCCCCGAGGTGCTCGGCGGGGGCTTTGCGGTACCGAGGATGGGATAGTCGGTGGCGCTGACTGATCTGACCGCCGAGCAGGCGATCGCGGCCATTGTCTCCGGCCAGACGAGTTCGTGCGAACTCGTTGAGGCCCACCTGGCACGCACCGAGCGCGATGTATGGAACAGCTTTCTGGCCGTCGATCGCGCGGGGGCACTCGCACGGGCGCGGGAGATCGACGCCCTGCCCGAGCGCCCGCCCCTTGCGGGCGTGCCGATCGCGATCAAAGACGCGCTGTCGATCCGCGATCTGCCGACGACCGCGGGCTCGCGGATCCTCGAAGGATTTCGCCCGGTCTATACGGCGACCTGTGTTGCCCGCCTGGAACAGGCTGGGGCCGTGGTGATCGGCAAGACCAATATGGATGAATTTGCGATGGGCTCGAGTTGCGAGAACTCGGCCTACGGACCGACGTTGAATCCGTGGGATCTGACCCGGGTCCCCGGTGGATCCTCGGGCGGCTCTGCCACGTCGGTGGCGGCCCGTCAGGTGCCCTGGTCCCTGGGCAGCGACACGGGCGGGTCGATTCGTCAGCCGGCGGCGCTGTGCGGGATCGTTGGGCTGAAACCCACCTATGGCGCGATCTCCCGGTACGGCCTGATCGCGTTCGCCTCGTCACTCGATCAGGTGGGGCCCTTCGCGCGCACGGTGCGCGACAGCGCGCTCTTGCTCCAAGCGATGGTCGGGCGTGACCCGATGGATGCGACTTCGCTCGAGTGGCCCGTGCCGATCCTGCTTCCCGACGCCGAGCGGCTCGACGGGGTGCGGGTTGGGGTCATTGAAGAGCTGATGGGCGATGGGATCGATCCTGGCGTTCGCGCCGCGTGCCAGACAGCCCTCGCCCGTGTGGAAGCGCTCGGCGGGACGCTCGTGCCAATCAAACTGCCGCACGCCCGCTACGGCTTGGCGACCTACTACCTGATCGCACCCGCGGAATGTTCGGCGAATCTCGCCCGGTTTGACGGCATCCGATACGGCCATCGTGCCGAGGACACCGAGAATCTGCTCGAGCATTACGAACGGACGCGGGGCGAGGGATTTGGGCCCGAGGTTAAGCGGCGCATCATGCTCGGGACCTTTGCGCTCTCCTCGGGGTACTACGACGCCTACTACGGCCAGGCGCAGCGGGTCCGCACGCTGATCATCCGGGACTTCGCCACCGCATTTGCCGAGGTCGATCTGGTGGCCTCGCCCACATCGCCGACCGTCGCCTTCCCGTTGGGAGAGCGGACATCCGACCCCCTTGCGATGTACTTGTCCGATGTCTGCACGATCCCGATCAGCCTGGCGGGATTGCCGTCGATCTCGATTCCGTGTGGGCTGTCGGAGGGGTTGCCGGTGGGCTTGCAGTTGGCGGGGCCGGCGTTCAGCGAGAACCGGTTGCTCGCCGCGGCGCACGCACTCGAGACGGCCATCGGGTTTGTCGATCGGCCGACGGGGTCGGGAGAATGAGTCCCAGCACCTGGGAAGCGGTGATCGGCATTGAGATCCACGCGCAGCTGCTCACGCGAACGAAGATGTTCTGTGGCTGCGCGCTCAGTTTCGGCGATCCACCGAACACCCATACCTGCCCGGTGTGCTTGGCACACCCAGGCGCGCTTCCCGTGGTGAACCGGGAAGCGATCCGCCTGGCGATCATCGCCGGCCACGCCCTCGGGTGTGAGATCTCCGGGAGCTCGGTGTTCTCGCGCAAGAACTATTTCTACCCCGACTTGCCCAAGGCCTACCAGATCAGCCAGTACGATCAGCCGATCTGTGGTCGGGGCCGGTTCCGGTACCTGACCGAGGGTGGCGAGAAGACACTCGGGATCACCCGCGCCCACCTGGAAGAAGACGCCGCCAAGCTGATCCATCTCGGCGGCGAAGGTCGTCGCGCCAACGCCGATAGCTCGGTGGTGGACTTCAACCGGGGCGGGACACCGTTGCTTGAGATCGTCACGGAGCCGGAGCTGCACCACGGATCAGACGCTGCGGCGTTTCTCAAACAGTTGCGCCAGACACTTGTGCATCTTGGGATCACCGACGGCAGCATGGAACAAGGGTCGATGCGCGCGGACGCCAACATCAGCATTCGCCCGGTCGGGTCGACCGGGCTGGGGACGAAGACCGAGCTCAAGAACATGAACAGCTTCACGTATTTGGAGCGCGGCATCGCGGCCGAGGTCGAGCGCCAGATCGGTGTGGTGGAATCCGGCGACGTGGTAACCCAAGAGACGCTCCACTACGAGCCGGCGACCGGCCACATCACGTCTCTGCGGTCCAAGGAGGAGGCGCACGATTACCGCTACTTCCCGGAGCCCGATCTTGTTCCTGTGGTGCCCGATCGTGCTTGGGTCGAGGAGCTTCGCGCCGAATTGCCGGAGTTGCCGATCGATCGCCGAGAGCGATGGATTCGCGACTTGGGCCTCACCTTTGAAGATGCGGAGGTGCTCTCCGAGCCGGCCGAGCTCGGTGACTACTTCGAGCAGGTCGCGGCACTGGCGCCACCGAAGTCGGCGGCGAACTGGGTGCGGGGCGACCTGCGGGCCCAACTGCGCGAGCGTGGCCAAGAGCCCTGGGACAGTGAGGTCAGCCCCGAGGCGGTCGCACAGATCATCGAGCTGGTGGAGTCGCGAGCGATCTCGATGCCGAGCGCCAAGTCCGTGCTCGCCGAGGTGATCGAGACGGGGGGCCAGCCGCGCGCGATCGTCGCCGAGCAGGGTCTCGGGTCGATCCAGGACGAATCGGCCCTGGTGGCGATCGTGGACACATTGATTGCGAACAATCCGGCCCAGGCCGAGCAACTGCGCGATGGCAAGGACAAGCTGGTCGGATTCTTCGTCGGCCAGGCGATGAAGGCGACCCAAGGGCGCGCGGATCCGGAGCGGATTGGCCAGTTGATACGGGAGCGCGTAGCCGCCGGCTAACCCGGTGGGAGCCTGCACAGCCCGCGGGACCAATCGGACGGCGAATCTCTATATGCTCCACGGCCGTGGCAAATCACACTCTCTCGGTCTTGGTCGAAAACAAGCCGGGCGTGCTCTCGCGCGTCGCCGGACTGTTTACTCGCCGTGGCTACAACATCGATTCTCTGGCCGTGAGCCCGACCGAAGATCCGAAGTTGTCCCGGATGACCATCACCGTCGATGCGTCGCGCTTCCCGGTGGAGCAGATCACCAAGCAGCTCGACAAGCTTGTGAACGTGATCAAGATCCGTGACTTGGAGCCGAGCAACACCGTTTCGTCTGAGCTCGCCTTGATGAAGGTGCACTCCGAGCCCGGCGAGCGTGGCGAGATTGTCGGATTGGTCGAGATTTTCGGGGGCCATATCGTCGATGTGACCGCCGAGCACGTGACCATTCAGGTCACCGGTGAAACCGACGAGTTGTTGAGATTTGAAGAGCTCCTTCGCCCGTTTGGCCTGATCGAGATGGTCAAGACGGGCGTTGTTGCACTCAGCCGAGGAGCTCGTACCACGTAGCTTCGTCTGGTGGACGTTGACACGCCCCCGACCTACGACCCAGGAGCACCCATGTTTTACGACGACGACGCCGATCTCGACCTGCTTCGCGGCAAGACGGTCGCGGTGATCGGTTTCGGCAGCCAGGGCCACGCGCACGCACTCAACCTGCACGAGTCCGGCGTCAAGGTCGTCGTCGGCCTGCGCCCTGGGAGCGCGCGTGCCGAACAGGCGCGTGCGCACGGGCTTGAGGTGCTCACCCCGAGAGAGGCCGCGGCCGCCGGCGACCTGGTGATGATGCTTACCCCGGACGAGCTGATGGGTGAGCTGTACACGGCCGACGTGGCCCCCGGACTGGAGCCGGGCAACGTTCTCTTGTTCGCGCACGGGTTTGCGATTCACTTCGGCCAGGTCGTCGCTCCCAAGGGCGTCGACGTGGTGATGGTGGCCCCGAAGGGTCCGGGGCACCTTGTCCGCCGCACGTACTCCGAGGGTGCTGGCACCCCGGGACTCGTTGCCGTGCATCAGGACGCCTCCGGCAGTGCCCAATCGGTTGCGTTGGCGTATGCGCGCGGCAT
>JADGPH010000287.1 GCA_017882555.1 Thermoleophilia bacterium | reverse complement strand
CTAGCCGCCTGCGAAGCAGCATTGCCGCACGTAATCTCGATCGATGAGGTCCTCGGACTGGCCGCCGCTCTGCTGGCCCAAGGCACGACCTCCCTGATCGCACCAGTTATCTCCGTGGTCGACCAAGAGACCGTGCCATTGATGCTCAACTACCACGCCGAAATTCGGGCCGGCAAGTCCGCAGCGGAAGCTCTGGCCATCGTCCAGAAGGAAGCCGCCGCCCACGGTCACGCCCATTGGGCATCAGCTGCGGCGTTCGTATGCATGGGCGCGGGGCACCGACCCGATCTCTTGCAGCGCAGGGCCCGGACTGCGGTACCTGCGACCCATCGCCACGACCACGTATCTGTCATCCATCAGCCGGGTCTGTAATAGATATGGCAGTTGCCTGTGCTCGTCGCTGTTCCGATGAACACGGTCGAGGAGGACCAACGCATGTCCGACGTCACGACCAACACTGAACTGGTCAACGCGGCCGCCAGAGGCGATCAAGGAGCGTGGGACCTCATCGTCAAGCGATACTTGCCGCTTGTGTATTCGGTGATCGGCAACTTCCGGTTGTCCCGAAGCGACGCCCAAGACGTCAATCAGACTGTGTGGCTCCGGCTTGTCGAACATCTAGACGACATACGTGACCCCCGGGCATTGCCAGGCTGGATTGCCGTAACCACCAGGAACGAAGCGCTTCACTTGCTGAGAAAACGAACGCGAACGGTCCAGTTTGACCCCATGAGCAACCCAATGTTCGACGACCATCCGCAATCACCGTCGATCGACGAGGATTTGCTGCGCAGCGAACGCCGTCAGGTGCTTCGCGAGGCGCTGGCCGAGTTGCCACAAAAGCAACGGGAGCTACTTCTCCTCTTGGTAGCAGACCCGCCAGTCTCCTACAGAGAGATCAGCAAACGTCTTCGTATTCCACTGGGAAGTATTGGCCCCACGAGAGCGAGATATCTCGAGCGCCTGCGAGCGACCTCAGCGCTGAAGGTTTTCCTCGCATCGGATGCCGATACCAATCAGTTCGGGGCGTGAATGTAGTGGCTAAATTCGATGATCGCAACGACGACGACCTGATGGCCGAACTGTCGGCTGCAGTGGCCGAGGAGCAACTCGTTCCGGCGGACGCGGTTGACGACGCGCGCGGTGCTTTTCAGTTACGCGCGGTGGACCAGGAGTTCGCGCTCTTGGCAATGTTGTATGACTCCCTGCTGGATCAGGAGGCGCTTGTCCGGGGTGCGTCACGCGCCTCAGTGAGAACCCTGACTTTTCAGCGGGGAGAGCTGAGCCTGGAGATCGAGGTCACCGACGACAGCATCGTCGGACAGGTCATTCCTCAACAGGCAGCGCATGTGACACTTACAACGAGGCAGGCCACTCTCGGCTCGGCGGACACGGACGAGTGGGGAACCTTCATGATGCCGAGACCGGCCGTCGGATCCGTCCGTTTGATCTGGAGTACCGCATCAGAAAAACTGGTCACGGACTGGTTCAGCCTTTGACATGCGATGGCGCTCCGCCAATCAGTCGAACCTTTGAATTGCCCCCGAGCTGAAGTCGGTCTTCGGACGGCGCGACGATGAGTGCGGCCCACCTGTCGTTTTCATGGGTGGTTTCGTCCAGACAGGGATGGGCAGAGTCTGCCGCGGGTGAGCATTTGCCATGGAGATCAGAGTGTCTGGGGTGTGGAAACCGTAGGCCCGGGTGGTCAGGGTTGGTAGGTGTGTGTTCGTGGCTTCGGATCAGGCGTTGGACATCCCGTGGACCAGCGTGTTGGCGACGCGGTCGGCGCCATGGTCGGCTTCTCCCTCGCCCGCCGCGCCACGGGGACGGCTTCCAACTGCACCGCCTGCTGCAAACGGTGATCCGCAACCGGATGGCCCCCCTACACCACGATCAGCGCGCCGCGACCGCGGTCGCGCTGCTGGCCGCGGCGGACCCCGGCGACCCCCTACGAACAGGCCAACTGGACCGCGTATGCACGCCTCGCGCCGCACGTCCTGGCCGCCGGCCCACTGGGCGACGCCCGTCAGGACAGTCGGTACCTGCTGCTGCGGCGCACGATCACCTACCTCATCAACGCGGGCGACGCAGCCTGGTTACTCGCCCTGGAACTGCACGAGCGGTGGCGCCGGGTCCTCGGTCCCGACCACCCCGGCACGCTGACCGCGGCGGCGTACCTGACCGTAGCGCTGATCTACCTGGGCAAGCACGAGCAGGCCCACGTCGTCGGAGAAGACGCCCTGCGTCGCGCACGCCGGGTGCTCGGGCCCGACCACCCCGTCACCCTGCGTTTGGTGGGTTCAAAGATCCGCCCTGGGCGTACTCGGACCGGTGGCGCCGACCGTCGGGCCCGAATCGCCGGACACCGAGCATGTAGACGCCCTCGGCGAGGACACCATGCAGCGGCTGCTGCGGACCCTGGGCCCCGACCACCCCCTCACCCTGTTGATGTCTCTCAACATGGGACGGGTCATGGCCCTCGCGTTGAAGGGTGACGCCGCGACGGCCCGCGCCGAATGTGAGGACGCGTTGCGGCGCTCCAGGGACAGTCTTGGTCCGGATCACCTCACCACCCTGGGATTGAACGCCACACTCACGTTGATCTTGGTTCTGCAGGGCT
>JADGPH010000064.1 GCA_017882555.1 Thermoleophilia bacterium | reverse complement strand
TCGAACTGGGGACACCACGATTTTCAGTCGTGTGCTCTACCAACTGAGCTATCCCGCCATGACAGCCGTGAAACGGTAGGGCTACCGCGCGGATGATTCAACCCCTGCCGGTATTCGCAGTGTCAGGACCGGGGTCATTTTCAAGTACTGAGTTGGTCAAGTTCGTCGCCTTCATCGAAGCGCATGCCCTACTCTGCGGGTTATGGGCAGCCGCGGTCACGTCCTGGTCGTCGATGACGAGCGTGCGATTCGGCGCTTGTTGTATATGTACCTCACCGATGCGGGCTTTACCGTCGCCGAGGCGGCCGATGGACGCGATGCGCTTGCCCAAGTCCGTCAGGGTGGGATCGACCTGGTGCTGCTGGACTTGATGCTGCCCGAGGTGGATGGATTCGAGGTGACGCGCCGACTGCGTGAGATCACCAACGTCCCGGTAATCATGATTACTGCCCGAAGCGAAGAGGCGCACCGCGTGACGGGCCTCGAGCTCGGTGCCGACGATTACGTCACCAAACCGTTTTCTCCGTTGGAGGTCGTGGCCCGAGTGCGTGCGGTGTTGCGCCGCGCTGCCGGTGACAGGGTCGCGACCCGCATAATCACTGTCGACGACATCGAGATTGAGCCCGAGTCACGTCGCGTCACGCGTGGGGGCCACGAAGTTGAGCTCACGCGATTGGAATTTGATCTGCTCACCGAGCTTGCGACCCACCCGCGCATGGTCTTTACGCGTGAACGGTTGCTCGAGAAGGTGTGGGGCTATCAATCCGCGGTGGGCGCCAAGACCGTTGATGTGCATGTGGCCAACCTGCGTCGCAAGCTCGGTGATGACATCGGCATCGTGGCCGTCCGGGGCATTGGCTACAAAATCGAATCCGGCCGGTGAACTGGCTTCGCCGATTGCCAGAGCACGTTCGGCTCCGATCGTTCCGGGCGCGGATGGCAATTGGGATCGTCGCGGCGCTGATGGCGGTGATCGGCATCCAGGCGATTCTCAGCGTGGTCCTGAACGCCCGGGCCGTCTCGCGTGCTGAGGGCACCCTGCACGGTCAGGCCGCGGCGCTCGCCCAAGCGATCGACACTGCGGGGCCCAAGGGCCTCTCCGCAACCTCGTCCGAGGCTTCGGCACTTTTTTCCGATACGCGGATCACCGTGAGCGAGAACGGCCTGGTCATATGGTCGAACGTGCCTGAAGGCGCGTCCTCTGCAAGTGCGTCGGCGACAGCGGGTCCGTATCACGTGGAACTGGCCCGCCTTTCTGCCGTTCCGATGCCGGATGACTGGATCATCTTGATCGCGATCGTGGCGACTCTGCTGGCTACCGCGGGCATCGTATGGCCCGTCTCGGGCGCGTTCGCGCGGCGGTTGCGGCGGGAGTTGAGTGAGCTCGGGCAAAGCGCCGAGAGAGTGTCGCAAGGGCGCTTAGATCTGCGTATCCCGGTGACTGACGACGAGGTGGGTGCGGTCGCGCGCGTCGTCAACCAGATGGCGGCGCGACTCGAACACGAGGATGCGCGTCAGCGGGAATTTCTCGCCGATGTCGCCCACGAGCTGCGAACGCCAGTGACGGCGATCGAGGGGTTTGCGCAAGCCCTCCAAGACGGGACCGCGCGGACCGACGAAGCGCGCGACGAGGCGTTCTCGGTGATTCGCGAGGAAGCGAGTCGACTGCGTGAATTCGTGCGTGAGCTCCAGGAACTCACCTGGCTTGATCTCGATCCACCCGTTAATACGCGGATGACCGATCTGGTTGAGCTTGCGCGTAACGAGCTGAGTCGCCAGACGATTTCGGCGCGGAACAAGGGGGTGGAGCTCGGCGCGCCAGATGGCGAGGTGCAGATCGAGACCGACCCGACCCACGTACGCACGATCATCAGCAACCTCGTCGCCAACGCGATTAACGCAACTCCACAAGGTGGGCGGGTCGAGGTTCGGGTGGGAGCGTCGCGTGGGCCGTTCGGAGCGGATGCCTTCATCGCGGTAATCGACACCGGCGTCGGGATCCGCGAAGAGCACATTCCGCTGTTGTTCGAGCGCCTGTTCCGCGTCGACACGGTGCGTGCACGCGGGGACGGCAGGGGCTCGGGCCTCGGGTTGTCGATCGTCAAGCGGCTGACGACGATCTTGGATGCGCGCATGACCGTGGTCAGCGATCTCGGCCGAGGATCCACGTTTACGCTTTGGCTGATTGATGCCCAGCGACGTGATCGGGCACCCGGGGTAGCCGACGACGCGTCCTGACCCGCGGCCCCGGCGCTACTCCTCGGAATCCAGGATTTCGTCCTGACGTTGCTCTTGGCGCTTTTTGCGGCGCCGCCCCATGTGCAGTCCGACCAGGATCACAAGCCCAAGCACGGCGTACGGAATCCCAAACAAGAACCGGTGCTGGGTGAGCACGATCATGAACAGAATCCCGCCGACCAGGAAGATCAGGCCGATCAAATACGAGAAGATAAGGCCGGTCGAGCTGCTCACGCGTAGAACGCCTCAATGTGCTCGATGACGGCCGGAACCAGCTCGTCCCACAGCGCATCGGGTTCCTTGGTCACGCTAACGAAGTTCGCCGTCAAGAAGACGTTGGTGACCCCGTCCAGAGCAAAGATCTTGGCCCCGAGGGGTGAGTCGTCGGAAGTTGAGCCGGCGCGGAACGTTTCGCTGCGCTTGTCCGTCGCCGGCCGGTCGAGCGTGAACTTCACGGCATTCGGGTTGGGTGTGCCCTCGGGGGTGATATCGACCACGATGCTCCTTGCCCGGATCGGCGGTATGAGATGACCTGCGTGACGTTTGAGACCTTAGCGCCCAGACGCGGATGCGCCGGGTAGCATCTAGGTGTGACCGATACCATGCGCACGCGAAACCGTCTTGCTCGTCTGTTGACGGATCATGCCGTCATCCGCGAGTCCGTTGTCCTTGCTTCGGGCCGGCGCTCGTCCTACTACGTCGATTGTCGTCAGGTGCTACTCGACCCTGAAGGGGCCGAGCTTTCTGGACAATTGTGTTGGGAAATCCTGGACAACACGGATGTCCGCGCCGTCGGAGGGCTCACCCTCGGTGCGGATCCCCTGGTGTGTGCCATTTCTGCGGCCGCGTGGTCGCAGCAGCGTCGGGTGACCGGCTTCTTCATTCGCAAGGAATCCAAGAAACACGGTCTGCAGCAGTGGGTCGAAGGGCCATTCATCGAGGAGGGCACCCCGGTGGCCGTTGTCGATGATGTCCTTACGTCGGGGGGATCGCTGGCGACGGCGATTGAAAAGACGCGTCAAGCCGGTGGCGTGGTGGTCGCCGCGATTGTGGTGATCGACCGCGAAGAGGGCGGTCGTGACGCGATTGAGCAATTGCTCGACGGTGCCCCACTACATGCCCTATTCACCGCGAACGAGCTCCTGGCCAGCGATTCCTGATCTCCCCGCGCTTGTCGTACGCGTGTCCGGGCCAACGGCCACGGTGTTCGTCGGGGGACAGGAATACGAGGCGGGGATCCCGCCGCGGATTGTCGGCGGGCCGATTGTGGCGGGCGACATGGTCGAGTTGGGGGAGGATCTTGCCTCGCCGCGCATTCGCGCGATTCGGTCACGAG
Source organism: Thermoleophilia bacterium (assembly GCA_017882555.1). Classification (GTDB taxonomy): domain Bacteria; phylum Actinomycetota; class Thermoleophilia; order Miltoncostaeales; family Miltoncostaeaceae; genus CAITWD01. The sequence goes on along the minus strand of JADGPH010000064.1, from coordinate 1,027 downwards.
AGACGTTGCTCTCGCGGGGCGACTTCGGAGCGCGCAACCGTGCGCGGCCGCTCGTGGCGAATGCTGACGTCTTGCTCGTGGTGGCCGCAGTCGTGGACCCGCCGTTTGGCGGGCGGTTCGTCGATCGCTACCTGGCTGCCGGTGAGCTGGGCGGGCTCGATTGCGCAATCGTCCTGACAAAGTCTGACCTCCCGCATGATGTCGCAGCGATCGCCCATTCGATCAAGATCTACGAGCGGGTCGGCTACCCCGTGTGCCTGGGGAGCACGTTCGATCCAGGATTTGTTGAGGCGGTGCGACAACTGATTGACCGCCGGACGGCAGTGTTGGCCGGCCACTCGGGGGTGGGCAAGTCGTCCTTGACGGCGGCCTTGACCGGAGTCGATCGCACCATTGGGGCCCTGTCGCGAGGTGGCGCTGGGCGCCATACGACGAGCGATCCGCGATTAATTCCGCTCCCGGGAGGTGGCGCGGTGGTCGACACGGCGGGGGTGCGCACGTTCTATCTGCCGCCGATGCATGTCTCCGATCTTGCAAGCGGTTTTCCGGAGATCGCATCTGCGGCCGAGAAATGTCGCTTCCGTGGGTGTCGGCATATGGGAGAGGCGGGGTGTGCGGTCGACGGCGCGGTGGCGCCTGAACGGCTCGACAGCTACCGCAGGCTCCTGGAAATCGTCTGATTTTGCACAGCGCCGAAGCTTGACCCGACCATAGGGCGCAGCGTAAGTTTGTGCCGACACGCACATATCGTGCGCGCCGCTGCACGCCCTGTACCCAAAATAGTTACGGAGTCGGAAATGCCGCAGGACTTTACGGAGGGAACCGCGCCTACGACGCTTCACTTCCGGTTCCCGCCGCCTGCTGTTGGAGGCGCGCAAAAGACCGGTTGGGAAGCCCTCGAGAAGTGGGTCGGTGGCGGTGGTGGGGCAGGAGCCCCCGCAGGTCCATCGGGTAAGACCGGTTGGGAAGCCCTCGAGAAGTGGGTCGGTGGCGGTGGTGGGGCAGGAGCCCCCGCAGGTCCATCGGG
>JADGPH010000286.1 GCA_017882555.1 Thermoleophilia bacterium | reverse complement strand
TGCCAGCCAGAGCACCTGCTCGCGTGCCAGCACGGGGTTGATCCGATACAGGGTGACCATGCCCAGCGCCGTGAGCACGGCGACGATCGGCAACAGGTATGGGTCCGCGAGCGGTGCCCGCACGCGCAGTGTGATGTGCATCAACATGAACAATCCGGCGATCACGCCGACGACCGCCAGGGGACCCGATCCCATGCTGTGGGACTGGGCGCTGGCAACGCTCGCGGCGCCGAGTAGTCCGACCAACGCCGCGGGGATGAGAAATCCCAGCTCGCGTGTTCTGGGCGACATCTAGCCGGTCTGCTTCGGGGTGGACGCGGGGTGGACGGGTGGGGTCGGGGCAACGGTGAGCGTGGGGACCGCCGGCAGGCCGTCGACCCACACCATGCCGGCCGCAGTGCGCACCGTGGCGCCTTCGCCGCCGACGTTGCCCAGTTGACGTGCCGTTTGGCCGTTGGTCACGTCGGTGACCGGAACGCCGGTGTCTTGCCAGTGCGCGGTGAAGTCGATGGGACCGATCTTGAGGCCCTGATCCACCCAGACGGTGCCTCCTGGTCCGGCTTGGATCGTGAAGCTGCGGGAGATCGCCCAAAAAGCACCCCCGAGGATCAGCGCGATGACGATCACCGCGGCGCCCATCAGCATCCCGGTGCGCGAGACGCGTCGCCGGACCGATGTGGCCGGCTCCAAGACGCGCGCGCCGATCGCGGGGGCCTCGCCGCGCGCAGATGCGCGCCCCCCGGTGAGCTGTCGGCCGCGTGCGACGTCGGTGGCGGGGTCGCTGGCGAGGACCGGGTGCTCTTGGGTCGAGCCGCTCGTATCGGGATGCGATGACCGCACCTGCGGTCCGTAACCGATGCGCGCCAACACGACGGTGACGTTGTCCGCGCCGCCCGCGGCATTTGCGCGGTCAACCAGGGCCTGGGCGGCGTCGGCAAGCGAGGACGCAGCGTCGAGGGCGGCGGCGATCTGGGCGTCATCGACTTCGGTGTAGAGCCCGTCGCTGCACAGCAGAAGGATGTCGTCGGGCTGAAGATCTGCGGTGGTTGCATCGACCTGCACGTCCGGCTCGGCACCGAGGGCTCGCGTGATGACATTGCGATGCGGGTGACTTGCGGCCTCGTCCGAGGACAGCGTGCCGCGCCGGACCATCTCACCGACGACCGAATGGTCGTCGGTGAGTTGCCGCAGATGATGATCGCGCCACAGGTAGGCCCGAGAATCGCCGACGTGAACGATCTGGGCGGTGCCGTCGTCGACCGCCACCGCAGTCATCGTCGTTCCCATTCCGGTCTTGGAGGGATCGCTTGCGGCGGTGCGTCGGATCGCGGCGTTGGCGTCTTTGAGCGCGGCGCGCAGGCTGTCGCTGTCGATCGTCCCGGTCAACTGCCGGATTGCGCGAATGGCCAACTGCGCTGCGACCTCGCCAGCCGCCGCACCGCCCATGCCGTCGGCCACCGCGACGAGCTCGTCATGGGCGTAGGCGCGATCTTCGTTGTGATCGCGGACGCGTCCCGTATCTGTGTGCCGTGCGATTTCGATGACGTGCAGCGGGTCATCCGCCACGGCTCACTCCTCGTAGCGCAGGACGGTCTCGCCCAGGCGTAGCTCGTCCCGAACGCGCAGGTGCGCATCGCCGGTGATGCGCTGTTCGTTGACGAAGGTCCCATTGGTCGACCCCAGATCCTCAACGTAAAAGAAGGGGCCTCGCCGCAGAATGCGTGCATGCATGTGCGACATGAAGGCGTCGTCGACGGCAAGGTCGTTCGCGTCCGCCCGTCCGATCGACAACCCGCTCTCCAGGGGGAACACCGTTCCGACGGTGAGGCCCGGGCCCGCCTCGACAACCAGTCGAGGCTGCAGGTTGGCGTCAAAGTCGAAGCTTTGGCGATCGGAGCGTCCCATGGAATCCACCTCGGGTTCTGCGTTGTCTCGGTTAGGGTTCAGGTCGGGGAGCGCGGCGCCCACGGCAATGGCCACCGCGGCGGGTTCGGGGGTAGGTGTCGGCGGGGTTGGCGCGGGTTCGGCCATTCGCACGACCGGGGGCGCCTGCGGGGCGAGGCGTGGTTCCACCGGATCATCGAGGGCCAAGGGTGGTGGAGCTGCGGTCCGGATCTGCCGCGCCGACGACCGCACGATCAGCACGACAACTCCAAACAGCAGGACGAGGATTGCCGCCTGGGCGGCCAGCAGTCCGGTACTCGTCATGCGCGCGGAACGAGGTGGGGGGTGCGCATCACGAGACCTCGACGCGTAACTCTGTTGCTCCCATCGTGATGACGTCGCCGTTGGTCAAGGCGTGCCGGGTCACTGGGCGCCCGTTGACCGAGACCCCGTTGGTCGAGTTGAGGTCGATCAGAAAGTAGTCGTAGCCGACGTGGCGGATCTCGCAGTGTTCGCGGCTGACGTTCGGGTCGGCCACGACGACGTCCCGTTCGCGGCTGCGCCCCATCGAGGTGACGCGCTTGGTCAACGCGATGCGCTCACCGCGCATTATGAGGGTCATCGTCTCGGGATGGAGGCCCGAGGCCTGTGCGTCCGCCGCGGAGATCACCTGGGTGCCGCTGACCCCGGCGAGCGCGGGGTTGGCCGCGGCCACCGGTGCCGGCGTGGAAATCACCGGAGCGGGGACCGCGCCGACGGAATCCCCCGGGATGTCCTCGTTCGGTGTCGCTGGGACGACCGGCACCGCCGGCGCATCGACCATGCGGCAGCTGATGCCGAACTCTCCCGCGCGCAGATCTGCGTCCGTGAAGATCGTGACCGTCGGCGCTGCGACCAGGGAGAAGCCGCTGCTGCGGGCATGTGCCTCGAGGTAGGTCGCCAGCTCGTGCGTGAGCGTCGTCTCGTAGCTGCGAAACGCCTCGTGATCCTGGTTTGACAGATGGATCGTGTACTCATTGGGCACGTAGACCTTGGCGACGGAGATCACCTTGTTGAGGTCCATCTCACGGGCCAGTTTGCGCGCCAGCTCCACCGGCTGCAGCTGCGATTTGAAGGCACGACGAAATCCACGTTCGAACGTGGTCTCGAGGGACTGCTCTATGCGTCGAAATACGCTCATCAGATCGGTCCACGCAGGGTAGCGGACGTTGGCTCTGTACCCATACGCGCGAGGGTCCGCCACGGACGCAGCGCCCACACGACGATCAGGATAGCCGAGGGTGCCACGGCGGCGATCCCGACGGTCGGGTCCGGCAGACCGACCACCGCGACCCCTCCAAGTCCCACTGCCCAACCGATACTTGCCAACACACGCTGCCCTCCGGGTCGTACGTGAATCACCAATGGCGCCGCGAGCGCCGCCGCCAGAAGTCCCGCGGCACCCCACACGAGCCACCACGACCCGGTGACCAGACCGGCAACGTCGCTGATGACCGCGGCGGGATCGCCCACATGCGCGATCACTTGGCTGGCGGGACGCGCGGCGGCAGGACCAAGCAGGAGCGGCCGACCGGTCCACAGCTCCCACCCGGCGGTCAACAGTAGCCCCGAGCAGATCGCCCAGACGCGTTCTTTGGTTGACTTGATGCCGGCGCCCAGCATGCACGCCAGCGGCAACAGGCCGACCCACGCGCCGCCCACGGCCACAAGGGGGGCGCCCAGGTGCCGGGGCCAGTTCCAGCCCGTGACGATGAGCACGGCCAGACCGATCCCGATCAGGATCGCGGCACCGATGCTGGTGTGGCCGACCAAGAGCACCGTTGTCCCGGCGACGAGGCACGCGGCCAGCCGTGGCCAGCGCAGTGCGATTGCGCCGGCCGCGCCTGCGCCAATTGCGATCTCTTCGGGATGCAGATGGCTCAACCCGGCGAGCACGCCGGCCGCGCCCGCGCCGGTCGCCACCAGTGAGGTCATCGGTTCGCGGACGCGCCGGAAGCGCTTTTGGCGCAGTTCGGTCTCCCGGGCACCGTTGATGGCGTCGTCGAGTTCGCGCCCAAGCGCCCGCGCCGAGGGCCGGAGGTCGGGATTTCGCACGAGTCCGCTCATGATCGCGGCGGCCAATCGGGGTGGCAGGTCAGAACGCACCTCGTCGAGCGGGGCGATGCTGCCCATCGCCGCCCGCCGTGCCGTTTCCGCGGGCGAACCTCCGGCAAGTGGATTCGACCCCACCAACAGCTCGTAGAGCACGATGCACGCCGAATACACATCGCTGGGAGGGCCAACGGCTTGTGAGCGTGCCTGCTCGGGTGACATGTAGGCGATCGTGCCCACCAAGGAGCCAACCGAGGTCATGGTCGCGTGGTCGGTCAGGCGCGCAACGCCGAAGTCCGCGAGGCGGGCCCGCCCGTCGGCGTCGATCAAGATGTTCTCCGGCTTCACATCTCGGTGGACGATGGCGCGGCTGTGGGCATGCTCGAGTGCTGCGAGGACCTCGATCATGCGCAGGGTCGCCCAACCGCTTGTCGGTCGGCGCTCCGCACTGGCGCGTCCGAGCGAGGGGCCGTCGACAAGGTCCCAGACCAGATAGACGAGCCCCGAGCCGCGGCCCCAGTCCAACAGTGCGACGATGTTCGGATGCTCGAGGCGTTGTGCCGCGCGGATTTCAACTTCGATGCGCGCCAGCAGCTCCGGCGACGCGGGAATCGTTTTGACCGCGACCTGGCGCCCAGTGTGCACATCGCTGGCGGCGTAGACGGATGACGTCGCACCACGTCCAAGCAAGGGGCCGAGCCGGTAGCGGCCCAGCGCAATATCCGGGCGGCCTGGTCCCATCAGTTTCATCTGTTCGCCGCCTCTCCGGTCGTACCTGCCCTGCCGGCGTTCCCGCGTCGATGTGATGCCCCAAAACGGCGTGGTAGGGTTCTCCGACCGCCCGTTCGGCAGGGCGTCATGGGCGAGTGGTGGAATTGGTAGACACGCTAGGTTCAGGGTCTAGTGCTCATTGCAGCGTGGGGGTTCGAGTCCCCCCTCGCCCACCTCGAGCAGTTGCCGTGCAATTTCTTGTGACCGCACTCCGACAGGGGTCGTAAGCCATGGCCGATTCGGAGGATATTCCCCCAACGGGGCCGAGTGAGGACACCGACGAGACGGGTCGCCGACCCATCCCCCCGTCCGGTGACCCAACCGGTGAGCCACGGGACCTTACAGGTGGTCGCGGTCTCGAGGACGGCGACGCGTTTTTTGCCGAGCTCGAACGCCAGAATCGCGGTGAAGACGCCCCCGGTCGCGCCGAGCCGGACGATTTCGGGTTTGACGAGATCTCCCGCGATGAACCGAGTGCGGATGCGCCCGGGGCGGAGTCGGGCCGTCGGCGCGGCGCAGGGGCCTCGCGGGTTCGTGGATCAGGTGCCCGGCGGCGCGGTGAGCGATCGTCGGCTCGGCCTGCCCGGGCGCGCTCGCAAGAGTCGCCGTTTGCAAATCCCCGGGTGCGCTTGCTGTTGGGGGTGGTGCTGGTCGTCGTGGTGGTCGCGGTCGTGGTGTTGCTCGTCAGGAATTACGAACGCAATCAGCTGGTCGGCGGGTACACGTCGTATGTCACCAACTCCGGGGAGATCGTCCAAGCCTCTGCGGCACTCGGGGGCAAGCTGATTACCACCATGCAAAACAACACCCGGCAGTCCACCGCACAGATCGGGGCAGACCTGCGCGCGCTCGACCAACAGGCCGGCCAGCAAGCCAATCAGGCGGCCGCGTTGGAGGCTCCGAGCGGCGTCGCCGGTGCGAATCGTGCGCTCCAACTCGCATTGCAGTACCGGGAACGTGGCCTGAACGCCCTCGCGACCAACCTCTTGACGATTGTGCACTCGACCAACAACACCGCGGCCGCGACGACGATTGCGGGCGCTATGCAGCGTTTTTTGGCCTCCGACGTGATCGTTCAGGACTCGTACCTGGCGGACACCGCCCAGGCCTTGCGCAATCAGTCAATCACCGGGGTGTCGGTCGTCGGCCAGGATTCGGCGACCTTCTTGCGGGGCGTCAACCAGCACTACGTCCTTCCGAGCGACGCCATCAGCTTGCTGGCCTCGCTGCGCCACGTCGGTACCGAGACCTCCGGTCAGGGTCCACCCCATGGATTGAGTCTGGTGTCGGTCGTCGGGGAGCCCGGGGGGATCACGCTGACTCCGGGGATTGCCGAGACCATTCCGGAATCGGGCAACCTGCATTGGGCGGTGACCGTGGCCAACGGCGGTGCATATGTCGAGAACAGCGTCAAGGTCAGTACGTCACTGACCTACGGGTCGACCCCCGTCGATGTGCAGACCAGCACGATCGCGTCGATCAGCCCCGGCACTCAGGTGGTGGTGAGTATTCCCGGGCCGCAGGCGAGCTCGGTCAAGCTCGGCACGCTGGGCCTGCTGCACGTCCAGGTGGCGATCGTGCCGGGCGAGCAGAACACCGTCAACAACGGCGCCGATTACCCGACCACCATCACCTTCAACTGAGGTCTGGTCGGTGAGCACGACAGTTATCGCTGGACTGGGTGTGGCCGGTCTGCCCGGCCTGATCGCGATCGTGGTGGCGATCGTGCTGTGGGTCCGCCTCCGGCGTGTGCGCAGCGCCCAAACGGTGCTGCTACCCGACGGATCCTCCGGCAATTTGGTTGATCTGCACGCGACGCTCCGCGGGGACGTGCAGGCGGTGGAGCAGGCGATCCGGGATCTCGGCGCGCGGTTCGATGCCTTTGTCGCGTCATCCGAGCAGGAGATCGCCCGCTGCGTCCGGATCAACGGCGTGGTGCGCTACGACGCCTATGGTGACATGGGCGGACAGCAGTCGTGGTCGTTTGCGTTGCTGGATGCGACGGGAACGGGGAGCGTGATGACCTGTCTGCATGCGCGGGATCACGCCCGGGTGTATCTGAAGGACGTCACACACGGAACATCCGGGCAGCGGCTGTCTCCGGAAGAGCTCGCCGCGATAGCGATGGCAACGGGATCTGTCGCGGACCAGCCGGCATGAGAGTGGGCTTCCTTGGCCCTCCCGGGACCTTCACCGAAGAGGCCCTGCTGACCCTGTTCGGGCCGGGGGCCGGGGTCGAGGGTGTGCCGTACAGCACGGTTGCCGACTGCTTTGACGCCGTGGCCTCGGGAGAGGTGCCCGAGGCGCTCGTGCCGATTGAGAATTCCATCGAAGGGTCGGTCAACCAGACCCTTGATCAACTGGCCTTCGGCCCGCAGGGCCTCGTGATCCGCGCGGAGGCGATCCACCCGATCCGCCAGCACCTGATCGCCCGCCACGGCGTCGGGATCGCGCAGATCCAGCGGATCGTGACCCATCCGATGGTTCCCGCCCAGTGCAGCGGGTTCCTGCGACGCGTGCTGCCGAACGTGGAAATCGCAGCCGCCACGTCCACGTCGGAGGCGGTGCGGCTGGTGTGTGCGAGCACCGACGAGGACTGGGCCGCGATCGGTCCGTTGCGTGCCGCCGATATCTACGGGGCCGAGGTGCTGGCCGCGGACATCGAAGACAATCCGCACAACAGCACGCGCTTCGTGCTCATCGGTACCGAACCCGTCGCGTCGACCGGGCCGGGGCGTTTCCGGACCTCGATCATCTGCATGCTGACGCGTGACCGACCGGGCGCACTCCTTGCGATCCTGCAGGAGTTCGCGTTGCGCGCGGTCAACCTCACCAAGCTCGAGAGTCGTCCGGCCAAGACGGGTCTGGGCCGGTACATGTTCTTCATCGATATCGAAGGCAGCCAAGAGCGGGATCTCTCGGTGGCCGCAGCGATTCAGGCCATCGAAGAACAGCGTCTGGCGCATGTCGTCGGGCTGGGGTCCTACCCGGCGGGTGCCCCGGACTGATCGCCGCTCGCTGGGCCCTACGTGAGTCGGACCTAGCCGGGAAACTGCCGGTTGAACTGCTTCATCCACTCGGCTGCCTGGCCGCCGATCCGATACTCGTCGGGGCCGTTTCGCAGAATTACCCGACCGGCCGCGGTCGAACGGGCAAGGCTCCAGGACGTCGCCATAGCATCGCCCCAGCCCGATGGCGCGCCGGCGGGCCTCGTCGTCGCGCTGAACACGATATGCACGGTCGATTGGCTGCCGTGGTACCGACCCAGTAGGTCGAGAAACGCGGTCGGGGCGGTGCGCCACAGACTCGCCGAGAAGGCCGTCAGCGGTGTGCCGGTGCCGTGGTACATCTCGAGATGCAGGCCGCCGGCGAGCGCGAGGCCCGGCATGACCGCGCGCCAGGTGCGGTAGTGCGGCTTGCCGTCACGACCGAGGTTGTGATTGGGCCCGCGGCCGACGGCGATCGAGCTGACGATCCCCGGCGGGATGTAGACCTCGACCCGCGATGCCCAGGTGCCACCCCATGGGCTTTGCGAGCCGGCCAGGATCCGCATCGCGGCCGTAAAGCGGGACCCGGGGCTATTCGGGTTGATACGTGTGAGGGGTGAATTGCGTTGCGGGTTGGCCGGCGCGGGGTCTCCGAAGGTCTCCAGCAATTCGTCGACCGCGACCAGATGTGCTCCGGCGCCGTACGTTCCGAGGGTGATCTGCCGCTGCAAGGTCGCCGCCATCGTGCTGGGCGACATGGCCTGCAGACTGGCGCCGTTGACCTTGGAAATCCGAAATGGCCTGTTGTCGCCGGGAGCGAACATCCCACTCCCCGCGGGGTCTTGGCGCAGCGCCCCGCGTTTCGGAGTCAATCCATGGCCGTTGCTGGGAAAGACCAGCTGATGGGTCGTCGGCGTTGTGTCATAGACGATCGTCAACGGCGCGCGGCCCGGCCCCACGACGGGCGCACTTGCCACGACGGGGCCGATCGCCGCGACTGCGCAGGCGCACGCGGCGACTCCAGAACCGATCAGTGTGATGCGTTTCATCCAGTCCTCCTGATTAGATGATCGACACAATCGCCATCCCCCTTAACCGGGGGCCCCGGCGGCGACCCGGTTGCGGGGCCGTCACATGTCGTGATGCAGGTGGTCTCAATCAGGTCTGCGGGCTACACTAGCCCAGGCATTCGCCGTCCACCGAGCTGTTGAGGGACATGGCCCAGCAGGTTCTCGTCCTAAACGCGACCTTCGAGCCCATCAATGTGTGCTCCCTTCAGCGCGCCGTCGTGCTGGTGCTCAAAGACAAAGCGGAAGTCCTTGAACGCGCCAATCGTGCCTTGCGCAGTTCCACCGCCAGCTTCGTCTACCCGCTGGTGATTCGGCTCGTGAACTACGTCCGCATCCCGCGCAACGACAAGCGCAAAATCTCGCGCCGGGCGGTGTTCGCCCGCGACAACTACTGCTGTCAGTACTGCGGATCGACCGCGCGTCTGACCGTTGATCACGTGGTGCCCAAAAGCCGCGGCGGCCGATCGTCGTGGGACAACGTGGTCACCTCGTGCGCTCCGTGCAACATCCGTAAGGCCGACCGCCTTCCCGACGAGATCGGTATGCACCCGCATAGGACCCCGAGAGCGCCTGCCTCGGATGTGTTTATCGCGGTCGCTGCGCCGCGTCGGCCCAAGAGCTGGGACCCGTATATCTCTACTGCGTAGAGCATCCGCGTCCGTGCCCCGGGGGGTCGGCAACAACGAGAGGCTCTCCGCTCGCCACGCCCGCCATCGGGCCGTAGTGCCTCGCCCGTCTGCGGGTATGCGCATGGTCCGCGATCATCGGCGCGCCACACGGCATCGATGGGGCGAGTTGCTCACGCCCCCCAAGCCTTTCGGCCCCAGCAGGGAGATCGTCCCACCTCGTTGATGCCGCACGGGACCCGGCTCGGGAGGTCTGGGTCCGTCCCGTTCCGCGAGAGCGGTTGTGTAGGGGCATGCCACCGGGCACGAGCGGCAGCGCTGTGGCGGCGGCGCTGTCCTGAGATGTCTGCCCGATGTGCGCCACGCGCGAGCCGGACCATGGAGGTTCCAGAGCCAGGGAGCAGAAGGGCGTCGATGAGACCGCCCGCCGCCCCTGCGGCCGGGCCCATCCACCGTCGCCTACGGACCGACCGCGCCTGCGACGAACACGACGGGAACGACCTCAGAGAAGGCGTATGCGCTCCTCAATCTCGTGTCAAACAGGGTTGCTTGGAAATTGATGGGCGTGAGGGATGACCGTGCGACCGTGACGGTGAAACGGGTGGTCCCCTGAGCGTTCGTGGTGGCGACAATCGGAGTCGCTCCACCTGGGCTGTTGTTGACGGTGATCCCTGCACGCTGCAACGCGCGCAGCGTGCCTCCGGAGACGGTGAAGTACACGGGAACGCCTGCCCGATCGATCGGCACGTCGAACTGATCGACAATCTGCGCCACGAACGTGATCGGCGCGCCGGTCCCAACGGGTCTATTCACGGCGTTGGGGTAGACATGCAGGCGCCAATATGTCGGTTTGTAGGGCGCTGACACGCTCATGGCCGCAGGCGAGGGCGTTGTCGCGACCACCTGGAACCCGCCGTAGCCCGATTGCTGTGCCAAAGCGTTCGGTGCCTGGATCACGTAGCGCGCTTCTTGGGCGGGCGCGAGGCTTGCAGGGCCCGTCGTGACAATCCACGGAGCGGTGAGTGACCCACCGATCTTCACGAAGAAGGCGGGGTGCACGGTCTGGCTCGTGCGATTGGTCGCGGTCAGTCCGATCCGGTTGATCGAAAACGAGCGGCTGTTGCTCGTATACACCGACGTAATGCGCAGGCTGAGCGGAGGCGGCCATGCAAGGGCGACGACCAGCGCAGCGATGACCAGCCCGACGGATCCGCCGACCGCCACGCGGCGGCGGATCGTTCCCCACAGTGCGGTCCGCCACGCCGGCAGCTGTATCTGCGGAGTACGGACCGAGCACGCCGCGACGATTGCGGGCAGGGCGAGCATCACGAAATAGTTCGGCTGGGAGCGCGCCGCAAAGAGAAACACCAAGGCGGGTATCAGGACCACAACCGCCTTCGTGCGTGGATACGCCACGACAAATAGCACAAGGGCGCAGATGAGCGCCGCCGCCATGAGCAGCGTGAATGCCACGAGGTTTCCACCCCCGACGCCCATCACGGTCGGCAGTGCACTCCACCCTTGTCCTTGCGGCACCAGGTTCTCAAGCGATGGCGCAAGGACACCGCGCATCCATGCCATCGGATCTGCGGCGATGAAGACCAGATTGATGGCGAGAAATGCAGCCAGCGCGCGCCACAGATACGTCCACGCAGCACGCAGTCGCGCGCGACCGTCGCCCTTCGGGTCGGCGTCCAGGTAGAGCCCCAGCGCGAGAAATGGCAGCACGAGCCACGGCGTCTGCTTGACCGACAGCGCGAGCCCCATTGCCACGGGGGCCACCCATGATCGCCACCCGAACCACTCCGGAAACCGGTCCCACCGATACACCGCAACGATGAGCAGCGGGAGATACAGCGTGTCGGTGACCCCGCCGGGAGCAAACGAGGTGTTCACCGTCAGCAAACCGAGGACGAGCACGAGGGGCTTGACGGTGCGCGGTACCAGAAAGTAGCCCATGGCGATCGCAACGACCCACGCGGCGATGTTGATGACCTGTGCAAGTTGCGTTGACCACCCGAGCAGCAGAAACGGAACGTAGAGGAGAAAGCTGAGCGACGGATAGCTCAGGGTGGTGATCGCGGAACCATCAAGGCTATGTGTGACCACGTATTGGGAAACATGGAACAATCCCCAGGCCGGCGCCATGGAATGGGCGTACGGGTTATGGCCATGGGCCACCAACTGTCCCGCGTATTGATCAAACGCGAGTTCGTCGGTGCCATAGGCGGGGTGTATAGGGAGCTGAACCCAGCACCAGACGACGAACACTCCCATGGACGCTGTGAGTGCCAACCATCCCAGGATGGGGGGTGGTGAGCCATCCCGACTCATCCACGACGCCGCGATGAGGACGAGTCCAAAGCTGGTGGCTGACACTTGGATGAGCGCCAGCCACGGATACGTATCGACACTCGGGAAGAACTCGCTTGCCCACCACACAAGCGATATCCCCGCCAAGCACCACGCGGTCCGGGCTGCCCACACCACTGCATCAGAGCGATCTGGCGGCCCCGGCATCATCGGTGGGCTCATGGGCCCGGCTGACGCGTCGGAGATCCTGGGATCGTTACCGTCCGGTTCTGTCGGCGCGGATCCCGCCAGACACCGGCGCCCGGTGGGAGAACAACGGTCGGATCGGCCGAGACGCGATTGCAGGAATGCTGCACAGTGCAGAGACGACCTTCCAAGCGATGACTCACCTACGTCCTCTTCCTGCGTGCACTGTGGCTAACCTCCCTCGGCAGATCTGTCAAGCGTCCCTGAGACGACCCGTCCGAAGTGCCGTGCCGCGTCACAATCCATGGATGGTCGACTGATCACCCAAAACGCACTCAGAAGATGCACGATCATACGCGGCGTGCGACTGAACGCTGTCGCTTGCGTCGTGGCGTGAGCCCTGGTGGCGTGAAGTCCTGTGAGCCGACGGGACGGAACACACGTCACAAGCTGAGCGAGTTCGCGCAGCTGGCAAGGGATGGCCGCCCGATGGGACCTTGCATGATGGACAATGAACCGCCAAGTAGTCTGAGTCGGACAGGTTCTCCGCCTCTCGCCGAAAGTGCGAATCGATGCCCAAGGCTCCTGCCACAGGAACCGCCGTGATCAACCCACCGTCGACGCATTCGCCGCACTTATGCGTAGTAGGTTTCACGGATCTGTGGTCCACCGCTGGAGAATTACGAATTGGATCTACAGCCCCGCGGGTGGACTATGGGACGGACGGACCTTTCACGAGCGGTCCGACGATCGTCCAGTTGTACATGCGGATACTCACCGGTTTCTCTAGCGAGGGGGCGAACGTCATTCCCGTCGTGATCAGATTGACCATGTTGACCCCGGACGTCAGCCGGAGTTGGAAGTGCAATTGGGTCGTGGTGGTGCGGACGAGGAACGTGGCACCTGTTCGTGATGGACCCTGCACAACCAGGCGGCGATTGTGCTGGAAGGCTCGTACCGGAGCCGTAATGTCGTAGAGCCCAGCGTGGCGTATACACACCCCAACCACTGCCGGGCTGCCGATGAGCCACCGGAAGATCTGGATGCGAGTTCCGCTTGTCGACTGATCTGAGTGCGATAGGAACAGGGCCGCGCCGTCGGCGGGCCGTGCGTCGACGCGATAGATCTGGGCGGGGGATCTCCAGGACACGGAGATCGGCGTCAGCCCGGTGACGCGAAGCGGTGCTCCGTGGATTACCACCAACTTTACCCCTGCGAACGCCAGCAGATGAGGCGCCGCCGGATCGAGAAGACTGTCGACATCTTGTCGGAGCGCGTCCGCCAGACTCCCCGGCGGTGCCTCATTGGCAGGCGGGTGATGGTGAACGGTTTGCCAGCCTTCGGTTGCCGCTGATCCAGGAGACCTGTGCGGCGATCTTGTCGGCGCCGTCATCGATCATCAGGATGACTTCGCGGCTCTCCTCGAACCGCTTGATGGCGTAGACGATCCCGTTGGGGTCGTTCGCGATGACGTCGGCCTGTTGATTGGTCGAGCTCACGACCGAAACGGCTTGGTCGTCACTCGGCACTGCAGGGGCCCATGTCCTCATCGGGTGAGCCGTGCGACTTGATTTCGGCGTTGACGCAGGTGCAACCCGTATCCGCGTTTGTGTGACAGAGAATTGCGAAGAACGGTACTCGGCCTCATGGGGTTGAGCCGACGAATTCCGGGCAGATTACCGAGCGTCAGGACGGGGCGGTTGAATCGCTTTGCCGACAAACGGCCGAAACACCCGCTCGTTCAGGCTGTCGGCGTGCATGGCCGCAGATTCTGAGGAGTAGCTGCGAATGCCGATGTTGGTGGCAAACTGGGCGACTTCGTGTTGCTCGTGCGGGACGGTGGCCCGACGAGGGCTCATTTGATGCAGCAAGTCCCCATACGTGCTTGCGTACCGGACCGCGTGACGACCACCGCACGCGACTAGTCGGACCTCACCAACTTCGCCATATGGCAGGTACCCTTGTGCTCGACCACGGAGTTCCGCTGAACGTCGTGTCACGAACACTTGGGCAGGCCTGTCCACGAGTCACGGGGTAAGTCTGCATCTACCTCCTTGCCGACCCTGCGCGTGATCAGGGTGACGACGTGGTCGACTGGGTCATTTCTGCTGAGACGTCGCTGGAGGCGATGCGGGAAGCGAGCGAGAAACGTCAGACCGTTCACCAGCCCCCGTAGCTCAGGGGATAGAGCACAGGTTTCCTAAACCTGGTGTCGCATGTTCGAATCATGCCGGGGGCATTTAAGAAGAGTCTGGTAACTCGGTCACGCCCCCATAATTGGTGGAGATTCCGTGTCCGTGGTGACTGAGCGAGAATAAGGCCGGCCACCGCAGGCCCCGCGTCGATTCCTGGCAAGGGAACACATCGACGAGGAGATCCACGATGACCGACACACCAAGTCTCGACGTGCGCGCCGAGCTCGGCAAGGTGCTCACCGACGAACACGCGGACATCTTGCGCGAGGGCGTTGCACTGGTGCTGCACGAGGTGATGGAGATGGAAGTCGCCCGGTTGGCGGGCGGCGACAGGTACGAGCGCAGCGAGGATCGTACGAGCTATCGAAACGGCTACCGGCCGCGGCGTTTTGACACGCGAGTCGGCACCCTCGAGCTCGAGATCCCCAAGCTGCGCAGCGGGCCGAGCTACTTACCCAGCCTTCTCGAGGCCAGAAAGCGCTCCGAGCACGCATTACTTTTCAGTCGTGATGGAGGCATAGGTCGACGGTGTCTCCACCAGAAAAGTCGAGCGCTTGGCGGGGCAGCTCGGGGTCGAGGGCATCTCAAAATCGACGGTCAGCCGAATCTGCACCGGCCTTGACGAGCGAGCCGCCGCGTTTTGTGGCCGACCCCTGGAGGGCGCCTACCCGTATGTCTGGCTCGATGCCCGCATCGAGTGGGTCCACGACTCAGAGGCCCACACGGTGCGCCACAAGGCGCTGCTTGTCGCCTACGGCGTGTACGAGTCAGGCCGCAGAGAGGTGATCGGCATCGACCTCGGCGAGGTCGAATCCGAGGCCACCTGGCGCGAGTTCATTCGAAGCCTTGTGGCCCGCGGCCTGACCGGTGTGCAGCTGGTGGTCTCGGACGCCCACCCGGGTCTCAAAAAAGGCCATTGCGAGCGTGATCGGCGCTCAGTGGCAGCGCTGCTGCGTGCACGTTGTTACGGACATGCTCGGGCACGTATCGCGCCTAAGCCATCCCTTGGTGCGTGGTGCGCTCAAGCAGGTGTTTGCCGCTGTCGATCGCGCCATGGCCGCTCGAGTCGCCACGAGCGTCGTCGCCCAGCTGCGAGGCGTGGCCCCGAAGGTGGCGCGCCTATTGGAAGACGCAGAACAGGATCTTTTGGCCTACATGGGTTTCCCCAGGGAGCACTGGCCGAAAATCCGCTCCACCAATCCGCTCGAGCGGGTCAACCGGGAGAGCGCCCTGCGTTCGGATGCCGTTGGCATCTATCCCAACGATGCCGCCCTGATCCGCCTCGCCCCAGGCATGCTCGTGGAGATCAACGACGAGTGGCTGGTGGCCCACCGCTACATCTCGCACGCCTCCCTGCAGCTGATCCTGCCCGAGCTCGAAGAGGAATTCGGCGACCAAAGCCGCGCCGATCAGCCAGCTCTACAGGGAGCGCTGGCCGACGCGGCAATCTCCACCACATAGCGGGACTTGACTCTATAACTCGTGGTACCGAGAGAGATAGAGAGAGCGGGGCCTACGCGCGCGCCGAATCCGCCTTGGTCCGAACAACTCACCTGTGGGCAAGCGGATCTGACGCGTAACCGGGCCGCCGGGGGAAGGCGGGACACCCTGCGCAACAGCGCCACTTGCGCGGCAGGGCGCCCGTTTTCACAAGGCCCGGGACTTGACGGCAGGCTCTACCCGAGCCAAACGGAGAAGATCATCGTCCTCTCAATGTGCGCGCGCGCTGGCAACTCACGCAGCCGCGGCGACGTCTTGCGCTTCCGGCGCGTTATGACCCGCGGGCACTACCCCACCGAGAAGCCGGTCGGTCTGCTCAAGACCCTGATCGGACAATCCACCCATCCCGGGGAATTGGTGTGTGACCCATTCTGCGGGTCGGGGAGCCTCGGTGTGGCGGCGCGCCTGCGGAAGTCGGGTGTGTTCTTGTGTGACGTCGATGCGTCCGTTGCATCGGCCAGATTTCGTCTCGCTGTCGTTGGCTCGACGGGGACGCCCGCGAGACGAAAAGGCTCGGGGGCAGGGCAGGGGTTTCGTCACGCCCAGGGGGCCGCGGAGGGCGCGACCGCGTGACGAAAGGGGCGTCAGGGGAGCTCACCCGGTGCGCATCCGGCGGCGTTACCGCCTCGGCGTCCTGACGGCCGGCGGTGGTAGCGATCCCCGGGCGGGCGGATGCCGCGTGCGGTCTGCCCGGGTGATGCCAGACGCCCACTCGGACAGGTCCCGGCAGGTGGTGAACTGAGCGTCGCATCCAGGGCCGCCCAGCTGCCGGGACTGTGCCTCGGCGCGATCGTGTGCCCTGTCCGGTCTGTCCGTCACAAGCGGTAGTGTCCGCTGGACGTGCCACCCTCACGCGACGCCTGATGAACGCTTCTGAACTTCTCGTCGCACTGGCAGGGATCGACTCCAGCCGCGATGCCGGAGCGGGTGGCGAGGGTGTCTCCGAGAGCCGTCTCGTGAGCGGGATCGAGTACGCCCGGGCGGCGACGGGCGAGGAGGCGAAGCTCCGGCGCGCGTGGAGGGGCCGGCGGGGGGGTGGGGCAACCCCGCTGGTGGTCGTCGCCGACGATCCGGACGGGGGCGGCACGCTGCGGGTGCTCGGGCCCCAGGGTGATGGCCCCGTGCGCCGCATCTGCGCGGACGCGATGCTCGATATGGTCCGGCGCACCGTCG
Source organism: Thermoleophilia bacterium (assembly GCA_017882555.1). GTDB lineage: Bacteria > Actinomycetota > Thermoleophilia > Miltoncostaeales > Miltoncostaeaceae > CAITWD01. The sequence continues at coordinate 8,430 of JADGPH010000286.1, read as the reverse complement.
GAATGACGCGCCTTGAGGCCGTGCGCCACCTGGCCCAGGAGGTCGAGCGTCTGGAAACGGGGGGCGTGGCGGGCCTGTCGGTCCGGGTTCTCGGCGTCGCACGACGCGGCCCGTGGGTTGTCGCCCTGGCCGCCTACTCCGCGGTATTCGCGATCGCCACCTGGCCTCTGGTGACTCGGATGGGAAGCGCCACCTACGGGGGCCAGGGGGACGGCTGGGCGCTCATCTGGCAGACATGGTACCGCGCGCGGCACGGACTGAGCTACTTCTCGTCGCCCGTGGACAGCGGATTGGCGTGGCCATTTGGACTCAAGATCCCGTCAGCTCCGCTGCTGTCGAACGTGACGACCGAGTGGCCGACCGTTGCTCTGATACGACTCGGGGCCGGGGGCGTGCTCGCCAACAACCTCGTGCTTATGGGCGTGACCGTTGCCTCGGCCCTGGCCATGTACGCAGTGGCCAGGCGGCTCGGCGCCCGCCCGGCGGTCGCGTTCTGGGCCGGCCTCGTCTACATCATCGCGCCCTGGGAGCTCGACCGCGTCGCCATCCATCTGACGTTGTCGTTCTTGGCAGCGTTCCCGCTGCTGCTGCTCGGCATCGTGGAGTGGACCCGCCGTCCATCGTGGCGCGCGGGGGCGCTGGTGGTCGGCGCCACCGCACTCGCCGTCTACACCCACGCATACTACGGCTTCGCCGCCGGGGTGGTCCTTGTGGCGTGCCTGCCGATCGTCCTCGTCGCCATGGCCCGCCGGCCGGGCAGGCCGCGCGACCTTCTCGCACTCGGCACCCTCACTGCGGCCATCGCCGTCGTCGCGGCGCCCCTCGCGATCGCCGTCACGTTCCAGTCCGCCGGTATCTCCCAGCAGCTCAATCGCCCGCTCCACCTCACCGAATGGGCGCTTGATCCACGGCTGCTTCTACTTCCGTCGGTCGAGAACCCGGTTTTCGGGGGGTTCTCCCGGCAGGTGGTGGGCGACAATCCAGTCGCGTCTCAGACTACCGGCGAGCTCGCGCTCTATCTCGGGTGGGTTACCCTGGCCCTGGCCGCCGTCGGAATCTGGGCGGCCGTCACCCGGCGGACCGCGCGCCTGCCGATCGTCGTCGCCGGGGTCGCCGCTGCGCTCGGCTTCGGTCTGGCGCTCCCTGCCACGGTGAACTTCCCCGTGCTCGGGCCCACCTCGATGCCGGTCTCGTACGCCCAACACGCGGTTACCTTCATCTCCACGCCTGCCCGGTTCTTCGTGCTGCTGCTGACGGCGGTGATCGTGATGGCCGCGCTCGGGCTCGAGGTGCTCGTCAGCGGTCGCTCTCGCCGGACGGCCCGCCTCATCGTGGCGGGAGCCATCGTGTTCTCGCTCGTCGAGCTGCCGGTGTGGGTCTCCGGCAGGGTAGTGGACGCAACGACCCCACCCCCGGTCATCACGGCGATTTCACGGTTGGTACCCGCTGGCGAGCCGATCATTCAGTACCCGTCCGCGGTCAACGGACTCCCCGTGTCCGCTGATCAGTTCTTCTGGCAGATTGTCCACGGCCACCCGCTCGTAAACGGGGCACTGACTGGATCCCCCGAAGACGCCGTGCGCGAAGTTGTCTCCGATCCCACGCGCGCGCAGACCCCGAGCGAGCTGGCGCTGCTCGGAGTCCACTGGGCCACCTACGAGGCCCAGCCGGTTTTTTTCCCGCGGATTCCGGAGTACCACGGGATACCCCGCCCCGAGCCGGGCTTCCGCGTGGTTGAGCGGTTCCCAGGCGGCTCCATGATCATGCGCGTGACCGCGGCGCCCGCGTCCGAGATCGTCGTTCTCGGGGAGGGCTTCGAGGCCCCTGAGGGCGGAAGGGTCGACTGGAGGTGGATCATCGGGTCGCACGCTCGCCTGCTCGTGTGCGCCACGAGCGCCGGCCCGTACCGGCTGCGCATGCGCGTTCGCGGCTTCGCCGTCCCCCGGGTCATCGACGTTGGCGGCGTGAGGGTCCACGCGCCGACGGGCGGTGAGGGCGTCGCGGACGAGGTCCCCGTACGCCTGGACCGGGGATGGCAGTGGGTGACCATCCAACTGGTCGGTTCATCGCCCGTTCGGCCCCTTACCCTTGACCCCTCCTCCACGGACGGCCGACCGCTCGCGGTCGAGATCACCCCCCCGACCCTGCTCGGAGGACCCTCGGTCGGAGATCCGCAGGCGTGTCACGCCCCGCTCCCACGGTGATATGCGGCAAACGAGGCTCCCCTGCCGGTTACGTGGGTCCCTGGGCTATTGAGGGAAGGGCGCACGCCGCTCTGCACCTAGGCTCCTCAAAGGCTGAAGCTTCCAGGAAGCAGGAGGCGGCGCGCGCGTAGCCGGGGCATTTGCTCGGCTGGCGGGTCTGCGCGGTGCGGTGGTGGAGGACGTCGATCTCATCGACGAGGGGATCGCCGATGTGCACCACCGGCCGAACTGAGGCCCTCACCCAACCGGCGGCCCAGGCCGGATGGATGTCGGGTTGTGGGCGGATCTCCCGGCTGATCGTGCTGTTGTCGGGCAAGAACGGTCCGCATTATCCCGGGCTGCTGGAGAGCTCCCGCATGCGCCGTACCAGCGGGTGTCCCCACACTTCATTTGCCGTGAGGATCACCGCGACGCCACCGCATTGGACCCACGCAATTTGTGTCGGGGAGCCATGGAACAGGGCGATGGCCCCGATCTGGAGACCGACGCCCGCCACGAGGAGCACAAACCAGCGCGAATCTGCGATCGCAGCGACGAAGCTGCAGAGCAAGTACAGCAACGCAAAACCCATGCCGGCGAGGACGATCGGCCGGACGCCGCTGGCAGCACTCGCGTACGCCGCGCCAAACATGATCCGCACAAAGACCTGCGGGGCGACCAACATCGGAATAACCGCGATCAGCGCGATGGCGACCACCATCCTTCCACCGCGCCGCAACACACGGCTCGGATCGCCACCGGACGCGCGAGCAGCTGCCACCGCGGGGACGACGACGAACGCAACAGCGCTGGGCAGAAACAGGGTGATCTTGCCGACGGTCGCGATTGCGGCGTAGATCCCCGCCTGCCGGGGAGTGAGAAAGACCTTTGCAAGCACGATATCGACATTGGAAAGAATCGCAAACGCGATGAACGTAAGGGTGGCTGTGACCGTACGAGTGGTCGGCTTTCGCGTGAACCCGCGCCGCGCCGTGCGAGAGCCAGGCCCCTGGACGAATCCGCGCGTGAGAAACGCGCAGACGACCAAGACCAACGCGGCGCCGACGGCCTGGCCGCCGATTGCGGCGGCGGCGCCTCCTCCGACGAGCACCCACGCGATCCCGAACAACATACGCGAGGCGGCCAGCGCGAAGAGCGTCAGCCCAAACGCCCCAAACCGCCCGAGCCCCTGGAGGAGGCCGAGTTCCGCTGGCTGGATGAACAGCAACACGAGCAACGGGATCATCGCGATCGCGGGCCCGGGCTGCTTCAGGTCGAGTGCCGCGTCGACGAGGGGGATCGACGCTGCGTAGATTAGTCCGACGGTGATCGTGATGGCCGCGGTATGCCCTAAGCTGTACCGCATGATGTCCCGAATGCCGTTCGTGTCGTTGTGGGTGCGCAAGGTCGCGATCCGATTTGCCAGCACGGTTTGGGCCGCCCCAGTCGGGACGGCAATCACCACTGCAAGTGCAAGCAGCGCCGACAGCTCGCCGTAGCCAACGGGAGACAGCAGCCGACTGAACGCAAGGTTGGTCAGGTAGTTCGCGGCGTTGGCGACGAGCGTGAAGGCCATCACGACGATTGCGCCACGACTCGCCGTCGCCCGCAGGGCTGCCATCCGCCGTGGCACGTCGGTCATTGGTGCGGCACGCTTGTACCCGGACGCCGTCGCAGGATCGGGCAGCCAAGGTGAGGCACGGGGACCATGGGGCGACAGTCTGCGGCTTGTGGGACGGGTATCGAGGCGCCTCCGTTAGCGGGCGGACTAGATCGCGGACGGAGGGGCCAGACGCGCTCTCCGAGCGGTTTTCATTGTGGAACGCGCACAGGGGCACCGACCAGTGCCCAGTAGTATGACGTGTCCAAGGACAGGAATTGGCGGCCATTGTGTCGCCGGCCTGGTGGGGGTGCCAGAGCGCCACGCACGCCGCGCGATGCACATGTGCTGCCGCATCCCCGGTTGGCACCGCGGCGCGCAGCGTGACCGGTGATGCAGGGCAAGTCCCACTACGTGTTGGACATTACCGCCCCGTCAGCACCACCTGAAGATCTGGCTGGGTGATGAGCTGAGGCTCGCCGGGTTCCTCGTCGGTGGTGGGCAGCAGCATCGCCATCGAAGCCTGGCTGATGTAGCGGTGGGCCACAAGCCACTCATTGTTGATCTCCACCAGAACGCCGGCGGCCAGGCGACAGAGCGCGGCATCGTTTGGGTGCCGCTATGTCAAGGCGGCCTCCTGGGCGTCGGCGAGGAGGGCTCGGTAGACGACACCGGGGAGGTGTCGTTTCAGGCAGCGTCGCGCCTCGCGGGCGTTTTTCCCCTCGACGCGTTTGCGATCCAGGTATGCGCGGGCGTCGGGGTGCGAGCGGGCCTGAACCATCGCGATGGTGTAGACGGCGAGGTTGAGTTGGCGGTTGCTGCCGCGGTTGAGCCGGTGTCTTGGTAGGACTCGACAAGCGTGAGTCGCACCCGCCCCAGACGGAAACGCGCTCAGAGATGGGTGCTACCCGACCAGCGACAATGTCGCTACATCCCCGAGAGAGTCCACAGTAGACCGATCCGAACGTCCGATAGTGCGAACTCGATACGCGTCCGGTGCGGGCGGGCGGGTTCGACGACGTCACCGTGCGATCGGCGGCCGTGATGGGCGTCCTCACCGGCTCGATGGACGCCCGGACCGGGCGTAGCGACGGGCTCGTGGCGACTGCCGCGAAACTGTAAACTGGTCACCGACCCGAATGGCAGGGGACTGTCCACATGCTCGACGATCGAACTGCGAGATCCCGCGAGTTGTACGACGCGATGCACGGTGCGGGCGGTTTCTTCGTCGGTGACGGCACATATGAGGTGGTGGCGGAGCTCACTCGGGGCCTTCGCACCCTCGACGTCGGCTGTGGCGAGGGCTGGATCGAGTCCATCAACCCGGACGTGGTCGGAGTGGACTTCTCGCCGGTCGCCCTCCAGCGCGCCCGCGAGAACGGAGCGGTGCACCTCGTGGAGGCGAGCGCCGAGGATCTCCCATTCGAGGACAACAGCTTCGACCTCGTCTGCAGCCTGGGATGTCTCGAGCACTTCTCGAACCCGGTGAAGGCGCTCAGCGAGATGGGCCGCGTCTCACGGATGCAGCTCCTCACGGTGCACCAGCACCTGCCGATCATCGGCCACCTGCGAAAGCCGCTCCTCACACTGCGCGGCCTCAAGGATCAGCCGATCGAGGAGCCATTCTCCCGTCGCCGGCTGCGAAGGTCGATGCACGCGGCGGGGCTCGTGCCGGTCTTCGAGGGCCACTGGCGCTACATCGACCTTCGCTATCTGTGGTCGAAGCTTCCCTACGGGGTGATCCGGCTTCCCTCGCACATCTTCGTGATGAGCGTCAGCCGCGACCACCCTCCCACCAGAGCCGCCCGCCCCGCCTCCTGAGCTCGCGCGTCACGCGGCGGGGACGATCCGCTCCAGCTCGGTGACCAGCTCCGCGGCTCGGGCGCGCCATGATGCGCGGCGGCAGACGCGCTCATGGGCGCTCCGGCCCATCGCCAGGGTCGCCTCGGGGTGCGCGGTCATCCGGTCGACGGCCGTCGCAAGCGCCCCCTCGTCGGCGGGGTCGTAGATCAGCCCGTCGATCCCGTCGCGGAAGAGCTCGGCCGAGCCCTGCCCCTGGGGGATGACGAAGGTGGTGCCCTGCGCGGCGGCTTCTAGCGGGGAGAGGCCGAAGCCCGGAGAGGGCCAGGCCTGGACGACGAACTGCGCGGTCGCATAGCGCTCGGCAAGCGCCTGCTCCGTGATCTCGCCGGTGATCTCCACGCGGTTCCCGAGGCCCCGCCGCTCGACCTCCGCCTCGAAGGCCTCGCGAAGGTCGGCATCGAGCCATGCCCCCGCCAAGACCAGGCGCAGATCCGGGTTCGGCTCAAGGAGGGGGAGCAGCCGCTCAGGCCGCTTTCCGTGCTTCCAAGCGGTCACGGCCAGCATCTCGGGCTGTCGCTCCGATGCCGGCCTGATGCGCTCGGTCGGCACCGCTCCGGGGTGCAGGACCAGGATCCTCTGCGCTCCCAGCTCCTCGACGTAGTCGCGGTAGGCGAGGCTGCCCAGGACGACCAGGCGCGCGTGTCTCACGAGCCACCGGTCGAACCGCCGCGCGAGAGGCGCAAGGGCGGCCGACACTCGGCCGAGCACCCGGTCGGCGTAGGCCGAGCTCGTAATGACATGCAGCGTGGGGTCCCAGATCACGGCCGCGACGGGGATGCCACGGGTGCGCTGCACAGCGAAAGCTGTAAGGCATGTGTAGGAGCTGTGGCAGAGGATTACGTCGTACTCGTCTCTGCGCACTAGGCGGTGCGCCATGAGGGGGAACGTGAAGTGGAACGTCTCGAGGAACGAGAAGCCCGGAACGGCCCGCGATGCGCGCAGCGGGGAGGCCAGCCGGCTCTCCAGCACGTCGACCGGGACCTCCGCGAGCTCCTCGGCGAAGGCCGAGAGGCCCGCGCCGCGCTTCTTGAGCACCACGAGACGGGCGTCGTGCCCGAGCTCCCGAAGGGCCAGCACCTGCTGAATGGCCACCTTCTCGACGCCACCGACCTCCAGTCGGTCGAGCATCACCGCGATGCGCATCGGTTCTCCTTTGAGGCATGTCACTGGGGGCTTGGCGCGACACGTCTGTGGATCGCCGGCCGGGGGTCCGATCAGGTCGGGAGGCGTGATCCCGACCGCCAGCGGGCGCCCATCTGTGGACGAGGGGACCAGGTCGAGGTGCCGCGATGACGAGTAGTTCAGTCCGTGCCGCTCGCGGTACCTTGTCTGCCAGATGAGCGACCATCCATCTCTCGGGCGCCCGTCGGTAGTGCTCCCTATCCTCGTTACCATGGGCCAGGTGAGGATCGCGAACATCGCGGAGTAGCCGGCCAGGGCGACGACCGAGGGGGCGCGGCGTGCGGCGCCGAGAACCCGCGCGCAGGCGTCGCCAAGGGTGCCCGTCACCGGGCGCGAACGAAATCCGCACAAGCTACGACTTCGCACCGACCCGGATGGTGGCGACCGAACGCTCGTTGATCCTCACCTCGAGCCTGCGCGGCCGGGAGAAGCTCTGCAGGACGCCTCGAGCCCCACCTCGGTCCCCGTCGGCGCGAACGGCCAGGCCACCATGGCCCCGGTCGTCCCCATCCAGCGGAACGGTCTTTCCCTCAGGGGGCAGAACCCCTCGCCGAAGGCGACCTGACTGGCCACCAGCGCGGTGGGGCGCGGCATGAGGAGGATCCGGTAGACGTCGACGTCGGGCAGCTCCACCTCGATGCAGATAGCCGGTGACCAGGTTCGGCGGCAGGGCGTCATTGGGGAGGACCGGCCGATAGGACTGGGTCGTCAGTGCTGGGAGCCGGGTGTGGACGAGCGCATCTCGCACCCCGAGGCGGGGGAGCTCCGCCAAGGCGGCGGGGTTGGTAATGTCGGCGACCAACGGATACACCGCCAGGGCCCGGGAATCGTTCTGGTTGTTCACGATCGGCGTCTGGTGGACCCTAGATGATTGATTCCACGGCAATCGCCGTGGCGGGGGGTTCAGGATAGAGAGGCCGAAGTCGGCGGTGTCAAGTATACCGTCGACCTGGAGGCCACGATGGACGCCGACCTCGTGGACGCCGACCTCGACACTCTCTGCATCGCGGTGTACTTGCTGACCTACTTCAGGCATCGAATTGCCACGACGATCCGGAGCGCTGTTGGCAATCGACCACACGTCAACCGCGGTCGGAACCAGTCGAGGCAGCACTGCTCGGCCGCGAAACGGGGGTCCTAGAGCGATGCTTCGATCTTGACCGGATCTCGCCCGAGTGTGCGAAGCGCATCCTCGATCGAGGAGATCACGATCTCAAACACCTTTACACGCGCGTAGTGCTTGGACTCGGCGGCGACGACGTGCCACGGGGCTGCAAGGTGGTCGGTTGCGGCGAGCATGTCCTCTACCGCCTCTTCATAGTCGGCGCGGTGCGAGAGGTTGCGCCAGTCCTCGCCGGTCAGCTTCCAGCGCTTTAGCGGATTGCTCTCCCGGGCGCGGAACCGGCGCAACTGCTCGTCCTCGGAGATGTGAAGCCACATCTTGACGATCACGGCTCCCTCCGTGGCGAGCCCTGTCTCCCATTGAACGATCTGCGGATAGGCCCGCCGCCACTCCTGTTCGGTGGCAAGGCCCTCGACGCGTTCCACCATCACCCGCCCGTACCAGGACCGGTCGAGCACCGCCATCCCGCCCCAACCGGG
>JADGPH010000001.1 GCA_017882555.1 Thermoleophilia bacterium | reverse complement strand
CTCCTGGTCGTCGAGGTCCCGCTGCTCTTCGAAGCGGACCTCGCGGGCGAGTTCGATGCGGTGCTGGTGGTGAGCGCGTCCGAGCGGGTTCGTCGGGGACGCGTGACCGCCCGCGGTCAGGACTTTGGTGAGCGCGCCGATCGTCAGTGGACCGAGGAGCGCAAATTGGGGGCGGCAGATCGGGCGTTCGTCAACGATGGGGATCCGGAATCGCTGGACGACTGGGTTCATGGGGTGTTCGAAGACTTCGCGACGCCCGCCATTTCGTGAGGTGGCTCAGGCGACACCGACTGTGGATCGGCGTGGTCGCGGCGATGGCGGCCGTCGGCGTGGCGTGGGCGATCGTCAACGCAGTCATGCCCGGGTGGTACGCGCGGTGGTGGTATCCGTTGAACAACATCTCCGTGTTGCGAGCGGCGGCACATCGCGAGGCGGTTGATCCCGCACTTATCGCCGCGGTGGTTCAGGTCGAGAGCAAATGGGATCCCGACGCCGTCTCTCGCGCCGGGGCCGTCGGGTTGATGCAGCTGCTGCCGTCAACGGCCCGATTCATTGCCGGCGAGCAGAACTCGCCGCCGGGCAACCCCGCCCAGCTGACCGATTCGGATGTCAATATCGGCTACGGAACCTGGTATTTGCGGTACTTGGTCAACCGTACCGGCAGCGTGGCGGCAGCCCTGGTCGCCTACAACGCCGGCGAGCACAACTTGGCGGTCTGGCGCGCCCGGGCGGTTGCGTCCCATAACGTGTTCACCATCCCCGGCGATGTGCCCTACGCCGAGACCCGCGCCTTTGTCAACAATGTGTTCCACGACGCGGGGATCTACCGGCGAGCGTACCCCGATCAGCTCGGTCCCAGCATTCCGGGATACGCGGTGATCATAACCCCCAGAAAGGGCTAGCCCTTCTCGATGAGCTCGATCCGATACCCGTCGGGGTCACCGACAAAGCAGATCAACGAGCCCCCGGGGCCACTGATGTAGGGCGCGCGCTCGGGGCGAATTTCGAGCGTGGCCAGCCGTGCGAGTTCCTGTTCGAGGTTGGGAATTGCCAGGGCGATGTGGCCGTAGCCGGTGCCGACGTCATATGGCTCGGCGCGACCGTCGTTCAACGTGAGTTCGAGCCGGTTGCCGTCGCCTGGGAGCCCGAGGAAGATGATCGTCGCCGTGTCGCCGCCGACGCGCTTGCGGTCCCGTTCCTCGAACCCGAGCGCGGTGTAGAACTCCAGTGATCGCGCCTCGTCGAGCACGCGAATACATGTGTGCAGGATTTCAGTAGCAGCCATCACGACTCCTCGGTGCGCCGGTCAACACCCTTACGGGGTACCAACAACGATACCCTGACAGGCGTGACTCGGGCCCCCTTTAACATTTCCACCGGTTATGGGCCCACAGGCGATCAGCCCCAAGCGATCGCGGAGCTTGTGGCGGGGATCGAGCGTGACGAGCGGTATCAGACCCTGCTCGGGGTCACCGGATCGGGCAAGACCTTCACGATGGCGAACGTCATCGCTCAGACCGGGCGTCCCGCGCTAGTGATTGCGCACAACAAGACGCTCGCGGCGCAGCTCTGCAATGAGTTTCGGGAGTTCTTACCGGGGGCGGCAGTCGAGTACTTCGTCAGCTACTACGACTACTACCAACCCGAGGCCTACATCGCCTCCACCGATACCTACATCGAAAAGGACAGCTCGATCAACGATGAGATCGATCGCTTGCGTCATGCGGCGACGGCGTCCCTGTTGGCCCGTCGCGATGTCGTGATCGTTGCGTCGGTCAGTTGCATCTATGGCATCGGTTCTCCCGAGGTGTACCGCAACCGTGTCGTTACGCTCACCGTCGGCGAGAACTATCCGCGTGATGCGTTGTTTCGACGCCTGGTTGAGGTGCAGTACCAGCGCAACGACACCGTATTGGAGCGCGGTCGGTTCCGCGTGCGTGGGGATGCGATCGAGATCCAGCCGGCGGATTCACAGACCGCGTACCGCATCTCGATGTTTGGCGATGAAGTCGAGAGCGTCACCCACTACGACCCGCTGACCGGTGAGGTCTTGGCCACGCCGGGGCATGTCGCGATCTACCCGGCGACCCACTACGTGACCCCCCCTGATGTGATCGATCGGTCGCTGGGCGAGATGCGCGCGGAACTCGAAGCCCAGGTCGCGTTGTTTGAGGCACAAGGCAAAGTGGTCGAGGCACATCGGCTGCGCCAGCGCACGGAATATGACATGGAGATGATCCGCGAGCTGGGGTTCTGCTCGGGAATAGAGAATTACTCGCGGATCCTGGATGGGCGTGCGCCGGGAACACCACCGCATACGTTGATCGAGTTCTTTCCCGATGACTTTGTGTGCTTCATCGACGAATCGCACAACACCATGGGCCAATTGCGCGGCATGTACGAGGGTGATCGATCGCGCAAGCTCAACCTGATTGATTACGGCTTCCGGATTCCCGCCGCGCTGGACAATCGGCCGCTGCAGTTCGATGAGTTCCTTGAACGCGTGCCCCGGATTGTGTTCGTCTCGGCCACGCCCGGCGCCTTCGAGCAGCGTATGTCGGGACACATCGTCGAACAAATCATCCGACCGACCGGACTCGTGGATCCCGAGATCGATGTCCGTGCGACGTCCAACCAGATCGATGATCTGATCGGCGAGGTGAAATCGCGCGCCGAGCGAGGCGAGCGCGCGCTGGTGACCACGCTCACCAAGCGCATGGCGGAGGATCTTACCGAGTATCTGACCGAAGCTGGATTGCGCGCGCGCTATCTGCATTCGGAGATCGACACCCTCGAGCGGATTCGGATCGTCCGAGAGCTCCGACTCGGGTTGTTCGATGTGCTGGTCGGGGTGAACCTCTTGCGTGAAGGGCTCGATCTACCCGAGGTCACACTCGTTGCGATCCTTGATGCAGACAAGGAAGGGTTTCTGCGGGGCACCACGTCCTTGATTCAGACCATCGGCCGCGCCGCGCGCAACGTCGACGGTCGGGTGATCATGTACGCCGACAAGTTCACCGACGCCATGCGGACGGCGATCGCCGAAACCGAACGCCGCCGTGAGATCCAGCTGGCCTACAACGCCGAGCACGGCATTACTCCGAAGTCCATCGTCAAGGGCGTCTCGGACATCGTCAACCTGCTGGGGCTCGGCGAAAACGTGCCCGGCCGGGCTGGTCGGCGCGCGGCGCGCAGTGTGCGTGCGCAAGTCGAGCAACGCTCCATCGAGGAACTCGACCAGATGCTGGTCGATCTCGAGGCCGAGATGTTCGCCGCCGCGGAGGAACTGCGGTTTGAACAGGCGGCGAGTCTGCGTGATCAGATCGCCGAAGTGCAGCGTGAACTTGATCGGCGAAGCGCCTCCGGCGACGCGGTAGCGCAACAGGCGGGAGCGCTGCCACCCGGGCCCGTGCGACGCCGCCGCGGTGGCGGTGCCGCCGCCTCGTAGGCCGGCGCCCGCGAGCCCGGGTGGGTCGGCGCTCGGTGACGGGTCGCACTAGACTCGGTGGCGTGGCCGCACCGCATCGCACCCATGCTCCCGACGTGCTGCGCGTTGTCGGTGCGCGTGAACACAACCTGAAAGACATCACGGTGGAAATCCCCCGGGATGCCCTCGTGGTAATCACCGGTCTGTCGGGGAGCGGAAAGTCGAGCCTGGCGTTCGACACCCTCTACGCCGAAGGTCAGCGCCGGTACGTGGAGAGCCTTTCGGCCTACGCCCGGCAGTTCTTGGGCCAGATGGATAAGCCCGACGTCGACCACATCGAAGGTCTCTCTCCGGCGATCTCGATCGATCAGAAGACCACCAGCCGCAACCCGCGGTCCACGGTGGCCACCGTTACCGAGGTGTACGACTACCTGCGGCTGCTGTTCGCGCGCATCGGCGAGCCACATTGCCCGGTGTGCGGTCGGCTCATCGCCGGGCAAAGTGTTGAACAGATCGCCGATCGCGTGCTTGCGCTCCCCGATCAGACGCGGTTCATGGTGATGGCACCAATGGTGCGTAGCCGCAAGGGTGAGCACAAGGATGTGCTCGAGCAGATTCGCGGAGAGGGTTTTACCCGCGTGGCCATCGATGGCGAGGTCATGGTTCTCGACGACGTCCCGGCTCTTGCCAAGACACACCAGCACACCATCGAGGTGGTGGTCGATCGTCTGGTGATGCGTGAGGACTTGCGCCGGCGCCTCACGGAGAGCCTCGAGACTGCAATCCAGCTTGCCGAGGGCCTGGTTCGGATCCAGGAGGTGGGCGGTGCGCAGGACTCCTGGACCTATTCAGAGAAGTTTGCGTGTCCGGAGCACGGCGCGTCGCTCACCGAACTTGCCCCGCGGGTCTTCTCGTTTAACAATCCGCACGGAGCGTGCACGTCCTGCACCGGTTTGGGCTTCATGCCCGAGATCGACCCCGAGCTGGTGGTTGACGGTGAGCGCACGCTCGCGCGCGGGGCGCTCATCCCGTGGGCCGATCGGACCACCGACTACTACGACTTGCTGTTGTTGGCGATCGCCGAGGAATACGACATTCCGTTGGATGTGCCGTGGCGCGAGCTCGCCGATGAGCACCAGCGACTGCTGCTCATGGGTCCAAAAGGGGGACGTCGCCAGCGCATGTACCTTGGTCAGCGCAAGGGACGCCAAAGCCCCGTGGGATGGTTCGAGGGCGTCGTGCCGCAGTTGCGACGCCAGCACACCTCCTCGATGTCCCCGGCGGTGCGCGCATCCGTGGAGCAGTACATGTCGCTGCGCCCATGTGCCGCCTGCGACGGGGCGCGCCTGCGGCCCGAGAGTCTGGCGGTGACGATCGGGGACCAGTCGATCCACGATGTGACCCAACTTTCGGTCGAGCAGGGGCTCGCGTTCTTTCGCGGCCTCGCCCTCGATGCAACGCGGACGCTGATCGGCGAGCGGGTGATTCGGGAGATCACCGAGCGGCTGCGGTTTCTGGCCGATGTGGGCGTGGGATATCTGACCCTCGATCGGGCCGCGGGCACCCTGTCGGGTGGTGAGGCGCAGCGGATCCGCTTGGCGACGCAGATCGGCTCGGGATTGATGGGGGTGCTCTACATCCTCGACGAGCCATCGATCGGCTTGCATCAGCGTGACAACCGCAAGTTGATTGGGACGCTCGAGCGCTTGCGCGATCAGGGCAACACCGTCCTGGTGGTCGAGCACGACGAAGACATGATGCGCGCCGCCGATCACCTGATCGACATGGGTCCTGGCGCCGGCGAGCATGGCGGATACGTCGTCGCCGAAGGGACCCCGGCGGCTGTCGAAGCATCGAGCGCGTCGATTACCGGAGCATTTCTGTCCGGCCGGCGTACGATCGCGATGCCCAAGGCGCGGCGCGAGGGTCGTGGCTGGCTGCGCGTGTACGGGGCGCGGGAGCACAACCTGCGCGATGTCGACGTTGAGATTCCGGTGGGGGCGCTGACGTGCGTGACCGGCGTCTCCGGCTCGGGGAAGTCGACGTTGGTCAACGAGGTCATCCTCAAAGCGCTCGCCGGGCGCCTGTCGCGCCGACCGCAGCGGGCTGGTCGCCACGATCGCATCGAAGGACTTGAATACTTCGACAAAGTCATCAATATCGATCAGTCGCCGATCGGGCGCACTCCGCGATCGAACCCGGCAACCTACACCGGCCTGTTCGACCACATTCGCCAACTGTTCTCGCTGACCAGCGACGCTCGCGCGCGGGGGTACAAGGCGGGCCGCTTCAGCTTCAACGTCAAAGGCGGACGCTGCGAAAACTGCAAGGGCGACGGCACCATTACGATCGAGATGCACTTTCTGCCCGATGTGTACGTTCCGTGTGAGGTCTGCGCGGGGCACCGGTACAATCGTGAGACGCTGACGGTCCGCTACGGCGGGCGCAACATCGCCGATGTGCTTCAGATGAGCGTGAGCGATGCCGTCGCGGCATTTTCCGCCGTGCCGCGCATCCATCGACGCCTGCAGACGCTCGAAGACGTCGGCCTCGGGTACATCCGCCTCGGCCAGCCAGCGACGACACTCTCCGGCGGCGAGGCCCAGCGCATCAAGCTCGCCTCGGAGCTGTCGCGCGTCGCCACGGGTCGCACCCTGTACGTGCTCGACGAGCCGACCACGGGTCTCCACCTGGCCGATATCGAGCGGCTGATGGAGGTTCTGCAGCGCCTGGTTGATTCCGGGAATACGGTCGTGGTGATCGAGCACAATCTGGATGTCATCAAGTGTGCCGACTGGCTCGTGGACCTCGGGCCGGAGGGGGGCGCGGGGGGCGGGACCCTGATTGCCCAGGGCACCCCGGAACAGATCGCCGCGACCCCGACTTCGTTTACCGGCCAGTTCTTGTGTGGCGCGCTTGGCACACCCGTGTCTGCGCGCACACCCCGCACGAGGCGCGTAACCCGAACGCCCACCAACGCCCGCTAGTCCCGCTCCTCACAAGGACCACGACGCGATGACACCAGATGAACTTGAGCGCCTGTTTGGCTTGTTGCGCATCCCGAGCGTGAGCGCCGTTGCCGAGCATGCGCCCGACATGGAGCGAGCGGTCCAATGCGTCGCCGCGGAGATTGCGCGCGCGGGCGGGACCACCCAGGTCGTGCGCAACGGCGGGCACCCATTGCTGGTCGGAGACGTCTCCGCCGGAGATCCGGATGCGCCGCGGGTGATCATCTACGGGCACTACGACGTCCAGCCGGTCGGCGATCCGGGCGCGTGGGACTCCGCACCGTTTGCACCGGAGATCCGTGACGGCAACCTCTATGGGCGTGGGACGAGCGACGACAAGGGCAACTTGTTCATGCTGATCGTGGCAGTCCAACGCCTGGCTGTCCGCGGGCCGTTGCCAGTGCACGTGCGGTTTG
>JADGPH010000285.1 GCA_017882555.1 Thermoleophilia bacterium | reverse complement strand
GTGCCTAGACCTACCAACGAGGTGCATCCATCCTTGCCGTGGGTCGAACACGCGGTCGCTTTCGGACAACCAGTGATTCTCGACGTGGCAGAAGACGCGTTCGCCCATCGCCTCGCTCCTCTCGCCGGCACAGCCTTCGACGGCTTCACGAGCCCCAGCCCCGCTAAGAGGGATTGTAATCATTGACAATCGTCATTGACGATCGTTGACACCGGTGTTTCTCGCGGTAGCCACTCGCCCTAGCAAGGCGCGGCGATCGCGTTCGAGCCCACCCATGGTCATAGCTCCGCGAACCATCTGCGCTTAGGTGAGAGCTCTGGGCCTGAACGCGCCGCCCAGTTCACTGGCGGCCGACGATCAACACTACGCTTCCATCGTGTGGCGTTATCCTCGCCACCATGTCGGCGGGCGAAGCGGCAGAACAGATCCTTCGCGAGTTTGACGATCGCAAAGCGTTCTTCGCTGGGCTGCGTCGCCCCGTCAGGAACCTGGTCGACAAGCTCCTCGACGAGCGCGGCATCCGTGTCCACAGTGTCGTCGCGCGCGTGAAGAAGCGCCCGAGCTTGGAGCGCAAGCTGCATCGCCACGATCCACCGTACGCGTCGCTTGATGCCATTACGGACCTCGTGGGCGCCCGCGTAATCACCTACTTCTCCGACGAAGTCGATCGGGTCCGAGACCTCCTGGACGCGGAGTTCGAAGTGGACACCGTGAACTCCCGTGACGTTCGAGCCACGATCGACCCGGATCGTTTCGGGTACGTGTCGCTTCAGTACGTGGTGTCCGTCTCGCCGGCTCGGGCCGCTCTGCCAGAGTGGCGCCGTTTCGCCGGGTTCCGATTTGAGATCCAGGTTCGCTCGATCCTCCAGCACGCCTGGGCGGAGATCGAGCACGACCGTGGATACCACACAGAGAGCGACGTGCCGGAGCCGATCCGTCGACGCTGGTCGCGCGTCGCCGCGCTCCTGGAGCTCGCTGACTCCGAGTTCGTGGCTCTACGCGACGACGCGTCCGAGAGAGCCGGGGCCGCGCGTTCAAGGGAATCGACAACCTCCACTCCGCGCGTGGCGTCACACGAGATCGTCGCCACGGCGGTGGCCTCCGCCGGAGCGATTGAGCCGGGGGAGATCAGCGCGGTTGCCTCGAGTGTCTCAATTCGCCTGCAACAGCCGCTGCGCACCCATCAGGCCACCATCCGTCTGGCGCTTGAGACGCCCGACGTGAGCTTCGAAGGCACTCCGACCCTCTCCCAGAACAGCGGCATCACCGCGAGCATTGGACTATCGCCGAGGGATCTCGTCGCGACAATCGCCGGGCCGACTGAGGTTCCGCCTTCGCTGGTCATAGGTGGGCTTCGCTTGAGGGCAGCCTCGAACGCGCTTCCTGGAGTCGTGACCGCGACAATCGCAGTGGACGACAGCGCACCGATTGCGATCGCATCGCTGGGAACGATCAGCCCCACCAACGTCGACGTGCGAGCCGCAGCATCACCGACGGTCTTCGTCGGGCGGCGTGCTCAACAGGTCGGCCTCGTCTCGATCATCGAGCGCCGGGCCGCGGCGCTGAATGCGCCCGGGACCTCCGCGCGCTTCTTGCGAGTCCGGCTTGTCGACATGGCAGACCCCGGTCACCTGATAGACGATGCACTCTCTGAGCCACCCTGGATCGTCGTCACATCGGGCGACCTGAAACTGAGGGGACCTGCCGGGTCAGGCGCGACCGTGGTTCAGGGGGTCATTCCCGCGAACGACGCCACGACGGCGGAGTGGGAGATCTTCTCGGCAAGCACCGCCCCATCGCACCTGGAAGTCCATGGCGCAGTCGCCGGCGGTCCGCTGGCATCTGGTGCGCTGAATGGGCCGGCGGTCGATGTCGGTATGACGCACACCGTCGATTCCTTGGGCTTGCTCGTTGAAACGCTCGACGCGGACCACTCTACCGTCGACGTGAAGGGGCTCGCCTTTGTAGCCGTCCGGGTAGTACCCCCGGCGGCTGCCCCGCAGCCAGGTTGAAGCGTCTGTGACTGGCGGAGCAGGTCAACAGCCGCACCAGTCCGGCGCGCGGTGACCGTCGATTGGTCCGCACCGTATGCGGACATCGTGTGAACCCAGTCGCGGCGGTGCCTTGGTCGGCGTTTCAGGCCGGCTATGCGTGCGCTCCCCGGCTGTCATCTCCGACATCCTCGGTTAACACCCGCGTGGTGACGGTATCGTGCCGGTCAAACCACCGGCGGGGGTGAGGACGCCGAGGTGATCACCCGTCGCACTTGCCTGGCATCACCTTCTTGCCACGCCGGCGCCCGGGGGTCGATTTGCTGAAATCCGCCTCGCCCGAGCGCCTCGAACGCAAGGCGCACGAGTCCTCCGCGTATGGGCTCGAGTTCAGTTGGATCTCCGCGGATTCCTTCGTGCAGGAAGCGGTTTCGGCAGTGGTAGGCGTCAGCAAGTGGTGCTCGGTCGCCAAGACCCAGATGCGCCATGGCACGTTCGACCATCCGGAGCTCTGCCTTCTTTGACGTGGCCGACGCCCAGAAACCGCGAGACAGAGCCTCCAGCAGCGACCATAGCCTCACGACCATACCGTCGGCCGAAGCATCAGCGAGTGCGTCGGAGAACAGACCTGCGAACAACAGGCCGGTCGGAGAAGAAGCGATGGCTTCTGCGATGGCCTCGACATCAGCTTCCGGCGTCCATGTGTCCTCAACCGCCATGTGGTAGATCTTCGGTGGGTCAGCGTAGGAATGGCGCGCTTGGGTCGGGCCACCGTCCTCCGGGTGAGCGATCCAGGTGATCACCCGCCCCGGGCGCAGCTGCCGATAGGCAAGCGCCCGAATCAAGGGCGTGAGCTTACGTTCGGCCACAATCAGGGCGCGGTCGGGATCCGTCGCGAGGACTCTCGCCTCAATGACCATCAGATGCAAGATCCGCGTCTCGTCAGACGTCCAATCGTCGACAGTCCCCCCGCGCGAAGCCGCCCAAGTTCGCACCGCTTCCGGCAAGAGCGGATCCACGACTTCCAGCGAGTGTGCGTCCCACCACTCGCCGCGGAGGTTCCTGTCCAGGAAGCCCTCGACCACCGCGGCTACCAAGAAGACGCGCCTGGCCGCCTCGGCTACGTCGTCAGCGTCCATCATTGGCCCTTGCAGCTTCACGCGCAGATGTTAGTGCCCCTCGCTAGGGCGCTAGGAGATGCTCGCCGCCCATGTGGGTCCGATCGTCGCGGCGTCGTTCGGTGAGCGCTGGCAAGGCATGGTTGGTGGCAGAACCGGGTGAATCGGACTTGAGTCGCGGCCGCATGCCCCTTGGTGATGTCGACATGGGCTGGAGGGCGCGCCGCCCGTGCATCGTGGGTCACCCGCACCATCCGCGCATCGTGTTGGCCTTGAGGACCGCTCGGCCAGACCACGCTGTCGGCAAGGGGGCCCAGCCCGACCCCTTATCGACGGCAGGCTCTGGCTGGCCTGGGCGGGGTCTTACCGGGGCAGATCG
>JADGPH010000284.1 GCA_017882555.1 Thermoleophilia bacterium | reverse complement strand
ATATGAGCCTCGGCCTCTTGCCGAGCGGCGTCGGAGATCGACGGTTCAGAAGACATCAAACCCCTTCGGGAGCACGAGCAGGACCGACAGCGCGACGCAGGTTGATGATAATGCTCGTCCTTGCCGATCACGCGCAGCCGCCCGCGCGCGAGGCGCGGTGAGTCCGAACCCATTTCGCGTACACACGCCCCGATCCTGGGCGTGCCGAGCGTTGTGCTAGGCTCCGTGTTTATTGGTTCATTCGCGCCGTGGGACCCACCACGCCGGTGACCGCACCCCAGACAGCCGAGGACGCTTGATGGGTGACCGAATGGGGTTTTCTCGCCGTAAGACGCTGATCAGCGCCGCTGCGGTTCTCGGCGCCGTCCTCGCGTTCGCCGGCTGCGGGAGTAGTTCCAGCGGTTCGACAAGTTCGGCCGCTGCACCCGCCGTGCAGGTTTCGACCGCCAACGTACCGGGCCTGGGTACGGTCTTGGTCAACGGCAAGGGTCTTACCCTGTATGTCTTTGTCCCGGACAACCGAACGTCGGTCACCTGCCTGGGCTCCTGCGCTGCGGTCTGGCCCCCGCTTGGGCTTTCGAGCGGGCAGACGCCAATCGCCGCAGGGGGCGCAAAGGCGACCCTGTTGGGTAGCGACCCCAATCCCGACGGCGGACGGGTAGTCACATACGCCAAGTGGCCCTTGTACACCTTCACCAGCGACACCTCGGCGGGCACCGCGCTGGGGCAGGCCACAAACCTTAACGGGGGCCTGTGGTACGTGCTGTCTGCTTCCGGCACGGTAATCCGTACGAGCTCGTAGCTGGGCCATGGGTCGCGCGTCCGCAACTGCCCCGCATCCATTTGAACTCGCGTCGCTCGGGGACCCGCTCCGACCGGGCAATCGGTTCCCGCATCACGGGACACCCGTGCCCGACGGGCCACACGAGCCGGCGAAAGCGCGCGCGTCGACGCTCTCGGACCCGAATTCCTTAGCCGCACGTCGCGCCCCGCAGATCGGCTTCAGCGATGGGCTCATCATCCGGACGTGCGCCCGCCCCGGTGAGCGACCCATCCAAGCGTCGACCGCGGCACGAGCCGATCGACCACCCGAGCTCGCGACACGCGTGTGAGATGAGCACGGCAGACCAGACATTTGTGATCGTGGGCGCCGGGTTGGCCGGGGCCAAGGCGGCGGAGGCACTTCGCGAGGAGGGTTTCGACGGCAGAATTGTCCTCATGGGCGATGAGACCGAACGCCCGTACGACCGCCCTCCCCTCTCGAAGGAGTATCTGCAAGGCAAGTCCGAAAAGGAAAAGATCTACGTCCATCCTGAGGGCTGGTACGCCGGGCACGACGTTGACCTGCAGCTCAACACCCGGGTCACGGACATCGACCTGGCCGCTCACGAGGTAACCACCGAGAGCGGAGACCGGGTCGGATACCACAAGCTGCTGCTGGCCACCGGTTCGTCGCCGCGGCGCCTGACGGTCCCCGGTCACGATCTCGACGGGGTGCTCTACCTACGCCAGGTTGCGGAGTCCGAAGCAATAAGGAAAGCATTTGCCACCGCCAAACGATTGGCGATCATTGGGGCGGGCTGGATCGGGTTGGAGACGGCGTCGGCGGCACGGGCCGCAGGCGTCGAGGTGACCGTCCTTGAAATGGCCGAGTTGCCTCTGCTCGGCGTGCTCGGTCGGGAACTGGCCGAAATTTACGCCGCGTTGCACCGTGGTCACGGGGTCGATCTGCGACTGGGCGTTGAGGTGGCGGAACTCATCGGGACGGGCAACACGGTCACCGCGATCCGCCTGGCCGACGCGAGCGTGGTCGAGGCCGATGCGGTCGTGGTCGGGGTGGGAATCATCCCGAACACCAGGCTGGCGGAGGCAGCTGGTCTGTCGGTGGACAACGGCATCGTCGTTGACGAGCACCTGGTCACGACCGATCCAGACGTATTGGCTGCGGGTGACGTGGCCAACGCGTACTACCCGTTTCTGACCTGCCACCTGCGCCTCGAGCACTGGTCGGCCGCCCTCAATCAGGGGCCGGTTGCGGCGGCCAACATGTTGGGCCGGCCAACATCCTATGACCGCGTGCCGTACTTCTTCTCCGACCAGTACGACATGGGCATGGAATACTCGGGTTACGTACCCACAGGCGAGTACGACGAGGTGCTGTTCCGCGGCGACGTCGCCTCCAACGAGTTCATCGCGTTCTGGATGGGCGGCGGACGAGTGCTCGCCGGCATGAACGTCAATGTGTGGGACGTCACCGACTCCATTCAGGCCCTCGTGCGCTCTGGTGCACGTGTCGATCCAGCCAAGCTGACCGACCCCGACATACCGTTGGAGGAGCTTCGGGCCGCCGACTAAGGAGGGCGCCGACGCACGCGTACAACCACCAGCTCACGCGTTGCGGCGCGTCGCCAAATTGCCGTTGATCTTCGCAGGAACAGTCCTCGGCTGCGGCAACCAAGCTAGCCGCTCGCGGTCCACACGGAGTCCCTGCCGCGGGCCACTACGTGATGTGGACGCGGATTCCGACAAGCAGGAGCGACCGAAGGATGACGGCCAGCATCGCTGACCGCACAGGTGTGAAGGTTCTGGCATCCTCGGAACAGCGTTGGGGTGACGCGACCACCACCCTACGCATGGAGGATATTGACCGCGCGCGCAGCGATGAGCAGCACCGCCACGACCGACACGGCCGACTCAAGCGCCATGAGCGCCTTTGCCGGGCGGGTCAGGGGCATCGCGTCGGTGGGACTAAATGCGATCGAGTTCGTCGTCGACAGGTAGAGATAGTCGGAAAGGTGCGGAACCCACCCGGCCCGCGCGAGGGTCGGGTTCTCGTCCTGCGGAAACTGGATGT
>JADGPH010000283.1 GCA_017882555.1 Thermoleophilia bacterium | reverse complement strand
CGGTACTGCTTGACCGAGAACGCGTTGATCGCGAACACCTGATAGCCGGCCGCGACCAGCGCCTGCACCCACACCCCGTGGTCGCTTTCGATACCGACCTTCACCCGGTGCGCCGCCTCACCGGCCGACAGGTCGGCCCACTCGGCCGGCAGGTGTGCCGCGATTAGCGCGCGCAGCTCGCTGACACCGGCCAGACCCTCCGGGAACCGCCTAGCGGCCAGCCTCTTATTGTCTTCGTCGACCAGCTCCACATCATGGTGGTCTCTGGCCCAATCATCACCAACGAACAGCACCGCGCCTCCCTCACCCCGGTCGACAACGCCAGTAGCCGGAAGAGACACCCTGCGTTTTCATGGCCCAGTGCTCACCGGTCACCCGGGGCACGACATCCCAGCAGCGGTCGCGTCCCTTCACGACCAGCGGGCGCACGGTTTGCCGAAAGACCTCGCTTCGGGTCCGATGAGTGAAGTGCTGACCCGCCAGCCGCCACCACCACCAGCCTGCCCCAAAAGACCCACTGGCAGAACCCATGAAGACTGTGCGTTTCAGTGCAACGGGAGGATCCTTGGATGTCGCCGCGTCACCGTCAGCCGTTGTATGTTCCCCTCCCGCGTGGGTATGGCCGACCTCGCGACAAGCGTTCGCCGGGCGATCGCGATGCGTGCGAGCCGATCTGCACCTGGGCGTGGACGCGATGCGCTAATGATCCTAGTTATGCAACCTTCGCGAGGAAGTTGGCCACCGCGGCCGCTGCCTCGCCGGGCTGTTCGTGAAAGAGGAAGTGCCCGGCATTGTCGATAACCGTGAGCTGAGACGTTGGTATCGCTGCTGAGGTCTCGCGGGCGATCTCCACAGGTATGAGCCGGTCGTTGGCTCCATGGATGACGGCAGTCGGGCAAGAGATTTCGGGCAGAAGCGTTCGGGAGTCAACGCGTCCGATCACCGCTTGTTGCTGCCGGAGGAACGCGTCCGGCCCGACTGCCAGCGCCATCGCGCGCCACTCCGCTTGCAGTGCCTGGTTCGACTCGTTATGGGCCGAGACGATACCTGGGAAGGCTGCGTCGACCAGCGCGTCGAAGCTGCCGGCCTCGACGAGCTGAGACTGCTGTCGCCGAGCTTGGATCTGCAGAGATGTATCAGCTCGTGCTGAGGTGCTCGCGAGCGCGAGGGCGATCACACGTTCAGGAGCTTGGCGGACGACTTCGAGAGCAACGTAGCCACCCATGCTCGTTCCCAAGAGCGCGAACTGCTCTGGTGCGTCGCGTAGCAATCGTCTCGCCATCGCGGCGATCGAGTCGTCATTGCGAGTGTCCGCGATGCTCACGGCTCCGTGCCACCACACCGTGTCGAGTAGCGGGCCGTAGACCCGTGCCGAACACAGCAACGGCGGGATCAAGATCGTGTGCACCAGATCATCGTAATTGCTGGCAACGACATCCAACGGAAGGCGATGTGACGCGGTAGCGGGCGACGCGGACGCACCGAACCTCTCCAGACGACCACCACAACTCAGCACCGCCGGCGATCCGCGACTGCCGCCGGGGTAATGGTCGCCGCGACCTGAACACCCGGCGCGCCAATGCATCCAACGACCGTCACAGCGGCAGTAGCGTGCGTTCGATCGGAGAGGTCCCTCATCGTCTAGGGTTGCGCCGGTGCGTCGCTGGGACGTAGCGACAGAGCTGGCGGGTCCGCGCGATTCGATCGGCGACCATCTTCCAGAGCTCAGCGCACTCCCGGAGTCGGTGCGCGCACGCGGGCTCGTCGGCGCCTTTGTCCATCGCACGGCTCCACCAGCAGCGCTTGCCCGTTGTATTGCCTCAGCGTCTGCCGGGGCCGTACCCTGCGTTCCGCGGCATGGTCAGGGTGCCCTTTCCGCACTTCCGGGTTACTGATCACGATTGCGTGGCGTTCCTCTCGATCAGCCGCCGCACGTCTCCTGGATCGAGGCCCTGACCGAATGAGGTGGTCGGGTCCGACGAGCCAGGCTTGCGTCGGGCTCGGCGTCTGAGCATTCGCCGCGACGTGCCTGTGACGAGGATGATGGTGGCAATCGCATATGGGCCGGCTACCGTCACGATGTCGAGAACCCGATCTGCAGCGTTACCGAGCATTGCGCTCGTATAAGGATGGCTCGGGTCGAAATAGACAGTGTTGGACATGAAACGAGACGTCGAATCCAGGCTGTAGTTCTGGCCGTCATACGAGCAGTAGACGATCCCGCCGATTTCGGTGCCCTGGACGGATCGCCCGGTCCATTGCACCCGACCAGGCCCTGTCAGGGCAGCGAGCAGAGCAACGCAGCCGAGAATGAAGAACACAGAGGCGCCGATCAGCATCGGGGCAGTTCCCCCAAAGCGGGTCCTCGCCACTGGCCTCACTTCCATGCCTGTTTGACGCGCCGATCCTGACGCGCGGTTCGCACCGACCGTGCCCGCAAACCCGGCGATCCAAGGTCATGGCAACCCGGTGGTCCCGTCAAGCTGGCCTGACACCCGCGACGCCCACGTCGTTCGTGCGCTCGTGGGCTCGTGGGCGCCACGGTTTCATTCCTTCGAGTATGCGGCAAATGATCCTGCACCGCGGGCATCCTCACGTCAGCAACAACGCCGACGAACTCATCGGCCCGACGGGGCGGCGGACCGGTCGGCTCCGCCGCAGAAGCGGATGCTTCCCGTCGTCGCGATGCGTCAGCATCGTCATGTGACGACGCGGGACGCAGCTTCAGGCCGCCGCCCGCAGTTTTCGGAAAGCCGCACGTGCGCGGTGCCGGCGGGAGCAGTGCGAAGTACGATCGGCGCGAGCTTGGTGAGTCTGGTTGCCGGAGGTTTCATGGACAAGGATTTGGTGGATCAGCTGATCGACGTTGCGCAGCGGGTGGTGGCGAGCGGGGCGATCTCTGCGAACGGGCACGGGAACGTGAGCCTTCGGGTCGCCGGCGCGCAGGAGATGTACTTCACGGCGGGTCCGTCGTTGCGAAACCATGCGCCAGCGGCGGTGGTCCGGGTTGGGCTGGATGGGACCCTGCTTGAGGGGGACCTGCCGCCGATCCAAGGCGCGGTGGTGGCTATGCACACTGCGATGTACGCGGACCACCCCGATGTTGGTTGTGTTCTGCATACGCATTCGCCGTATGCCACGGCGTACGCGGTAGCGCACCGCCCGATCGGGTGCTGGGTTGAGGCGTTGGCGATGTTCGGACTGCCGAGTGGGGTGCCGGTTGCCAGCTATGGGCCGCGTGGGTCCGACCAGGCGGTGGCCAACATCCGGGCCGCGATCACTCCGGGCGTACCGGCGGTGCTGTTGGCCAACCACGGTGTGTTGGTGTTCCACCGCACTGCTGAGTTAGCGATCACGGTCGGCGGAATCGTCGAGGAGGCCGCGCAGGCAGGTATCAACGCCGGCAGCCTGGGCGGTCCGGTCGAAGTCCCCGAGCAACTGCGCGCCGCGGCGCTCCAACGCGCGATGAGTTTCGAGAAGACTGGGACGGTGCACGCCTAGCCCGACGCCGGCGCACACACGTCCGACCGCCCGACCGCAATGTCAGCGGCAGACCCGACAAGACCCATGAGGTGTGTGCGTTCGGAGGCGCTTCGTGGGCAGTGCTGGGCGCCCCGACGCGCTCTCAGCAGTCGAACACCGACCAGCAAATGTCGTTCCGCAACCGGGTCGCGCTGCCAACGGCACTCGAGTCGCCTTGCGCTCTCGCCCTCTCCCTCCGGCGCGGCAGCACCTGCGGCCTTGATCGCATAAGCGGCAGCACCGAGCTCGTGCGCGGCGACGTGTGCGACGACCGCCGCCTGGCGGGCCGCGTACGCGGCATGGCGTGCTGCCCCACTCAGGTCGCGGGCCGCAGCCATTGCATGGCCGCCCGCCGTGCGAGCCTGGGACATCGTGATCTCGCCACGCACCCAAGCGCGGGCCTGCTCAATCGCCTTACGCGGTCGGTCGTCCTCAGGCCGAGCCGACTCGAACTGGTCGAGGACGTGCTCCGCGCACGATGCCGCCCACAGGGCGAGGAGCCGGTGATCCGAATCGGTGAGGGTCCCACCGAGGCGGATCGTCACGAAACGAGAGTCGCGGTCTTTCGGGAGGATCACACCCAGCAGCCCTCCTGCTCGCATCTGCCCAGCGCCTTACACGATGCCCCGCCCCTTCATTCTCGCTGCTTGAACGAAGCAGACAAGCATCGTCGATGCATGCGCACTGACGGCGGCAATAGCGGATGTCCTGGTCCGGCGGCTCAGCTCAGGCGTGCTGGTCTGCGACCCGGACTGGTTGAACAGACCAATCGGCGGGTTCGTCGTCCGTATCAACGTCGGCGATCGCCTTGGTTTGCTGCACCTTCCCCGGCTCG
>JADGPH010000282.1 GCA_017882555.1 Thermoleophilia bacterium | reverse complement strand
TCTTGGAGCCGCTTACGCATTCGAAACATGTGCGTCTTGACCGTGTTCGGAGAGATAACAAGACGCTCGGCGATCTCCCGAGGCCGCACTCCGTCGTTCAACAGGTCGAGAATCTCACGCTGGCGGGAGGTGAGGTCCTGGCATCCTTCGCGACTCGCCAGAGCCCGCACGGCGGCGGCGCTGACCGATGCCCTTCCGCCCCGCAGCAGCTCGATGGCGCTCACAAGTTCCTCGAGCTGACAACAAAGGTTCAGGACTCCGGACGCGCCGGCGCGGATCAGCGCGACCTCATGCCGCAGTTCGCATTGCTTGGCGAGTACAAGGATCCTGGCGTCGCTCGCCTCCTGCCGCATGACCGTCAGGAGTGACGGCACGTGAAGGTCGCTTACGAGCACGACCACCTGCGGCCGGTGGGTGCGCCAAAGCGCACGCAGCTCGCATGGTTTGGATGCGATCCCCACCACCCGAATATGCGGGGCGGCCGTCTCGATCCACGTACGCACCCCTGCAGTGATGACCGGCGTCCGGCACGCAATGACCAATGCGCACCCCCCTGCAGCGCTCTCTGCGGTGGCTGCGGGCTCGGCGGCGCCCCCAACCATGTGCAGGCGCGAGACCATCAGCGGGCGCTTGGACCCGCGGGCCGCAGCGACAGGATCTGCCCCCCCGCGGCCCGCGCCACCACCTGCGCCGTGAGGAGTTCCCGACGAGAAATGCTGGCCGGGATCAAGAAGAAGCCGCCGCCCATGGTGCCGGGAAACGTTTGGCCACCGGCCTGCAGCTCGACCCGGGCAATCGGACTGACCGCGCGTCCGGCGACAAAGCCTTCACCATGCGGGTATCCGACCAGGCAGACCCCCACCAGCTGACCAGGCACCAGTGCTGGACACGGTCCGACAATGTCGGGCGAAACCGACGAGCCCGGCGCAGTCGGCAGCCCCATGGTGACAGCCACCAGATCACGATCCCCGGCGGTATGCCCCGTCCACAGACCCCAGGTGGCGCGCGGCGTCGTGACCTCGATCGGGTGGTGCAGCGACGACGGCAGGACCCGGAAGCCTGAGGGTAGGCCGCCGTGGCGAGTCGGAAGCTTCCCGCTGAAGAGGGCGGGCGGCGTGCTGTTGAGCGCCGTCAGCGCAACGGCACCGCCGATCATCATCACGACCGCCGTCAGGAGGATGGGGCGCACTCGCACCCGTGTGTGCGCACGACGTGCCGGAACGATCGACTGACCCAGAGTGGCGTCGTGGCCACGCTCCGGGTCGATCGCGGTGATGCGGGCAAGGAGCTCGGTGGCCCAGGGTTCTTCTGCGATCTCGCCGATGCGCGCGGCGCCGACAGGGTCGCTCGCACGCAGGCGCGCAGCGATGTCGCGGGCGCGACGGTTCATTGGACGCCTTCCTCGAGTGTGGACTGATGCTCCTGCACCCGAACCGCCGCGAGCTCATGAGCCAGGCGGGCCCGCGCACGGTGAAGACGGACGCGAAGGGTCGCCACCGAACAGCCCACGACCGCCGCGAGCTGCTCGCGGCTCAGCCCATCCCACGCCTCGAGACAGAGCAGCTCACGATCGTCGGCGGGGAGCCGGTTGAGCGCCGCAATGAGGTCGGGGTCGCTGTCGGCGGGTTCGGCCGCGAGCGCGTGTCGGCGCTGCTCGTCGATCAGGCGTTCGGTCAACGCATCCTTGCGGCCCAGTCCCCGTCGCTGATTGAGCAGCAGATTGCGCGCGACCACAAGCAGCCAGGGCAGCGGATCGGAAGGGATGTCAGGCAGTCGCCGCCAAGCGATCAAGAAGACCTCCGCCGCGATATCAGGGGATGTGCCGGGAGCCGCCCGTCGCGCCGCGTATGCAAGAACGGCGGACAGGTGGGTCCGGTAAAGCAGTTCGAAGCGCTCACGCTCGGAGGTGTCGGAACCCGTCATCTCGGTAATGTCCGGATTGCGTCCGAGCGTTGCGTGCCCGAGCCGAACCTGCTGCGTGACCTGTGCAGATCCGGGCGCGTCCCGCGCGGCCGTGGGCGGATCGCTAAGGATATCGGAGCCATCTCGAGCCACTGACTATCACACACGCGCGCCACCTCATGGCGCTGTTCCCGGCCGGTCACGGTGCGGCTCCGGGCGCGCAGGCCGACGGCGCCGAGATGTGCCTCCCGACCCGCCCAGGGGCGACATCCCGAATGCGCTCCGAGCGGTCCCCGGCCAGCAGTTCGGCATCAGCAGCGCAGTCGCCGTTGCGCATCCAACCGCGCCGTTCATCCGTGCCCACGCGGGCATTCGGGTTCTCCGGGATGGCGCAAGCGCTTGGCCGGGGGCGCGGCTCGCCCCCCGGAGCCACGCCGCGCTGCGCATTGTGGGAGAGGTCTCTGGGCCACCCCACATCGGTCCGCCGGAACCTTGCGATGCACGCCGACCGGCAACGATGACGCATCATCAATTCCCGCTCGACCGGAGCGTCGGATGTGGGAGCCGCGCGTCGAAGGGTCCGCTGGGAAAATCCGCCGAGAGGCGCCTGGGGGGACTCAGGCGCCTCTGACACGGAGGACATCATCACCCGGGTAATGTCCGGCCCGCGCCGGTGCGTTACACGGGGCGCAGCACGAGGATCAGCCGCCTTCGCGGGGCTGGCAGATCTCGACGCAGCGATACGGCTACATCAATTCACGGCGCTGTTGTGTTGGGCGAGCATCGTTGAGATCCCGAGGTCCGATGCTGCGATCTGATTGCCCGCGGCATCGAAGGTCGAGAAGCTGCGGGGGATCTCGGATACCGAGCCGGTCGCGTCACTGCCTGGAAGCTGCAGAATCCAGGTGTTGTTCTGCACCTGGCCCTTCACCGTCGTGCCATCCGCATAGGACGCAACAACGCTCGATGCTCCCGGGGTGGTGGCCCCTGCGACAATCAGCGGGCTCCCGGGCCCTCCGAGCGTTGCGATGCAAAACCCGAGTGTTGTGGTGGTGGGGCACCGGCCGAAGACAAGCGGGTGGTCCGGAAGGGTGAGCATAACCTCGCTGCGTCCTCCGTCGTCGGTCACCTGGTACGTCCAGAGGCTGACGACTCCGAGGTCTGTCGTCGTCGCCGCCACCTCCGACAGCGTTCCATCCACGATCGGCCGCTGTGCCGATGCAATGAACGCCGCGGCCTTGGCGCTCGTGACTCCCGGACCAACGGCACCCCCGGTTTGGCCCGATGCCATCATCGGGACGGCCACCGCGAGCCCCAGTACAACCGTGCCTGTCGCGAGCGACCGCAGGAGCGCTTGCCGTCGCCTGCTGCCGCCCCATTGTCCCATGTTCATTTGGTCTCCTTGCGGTCGGTCCGCAGTTCGGTCAGTTGTACCAAGCGCAATAGCCGGATTCGGTATAGCTCCCGTCGTTGAAACACCACGCGCGGGTGGTCAGTCCCTGCGTAGAACCGCTCTGTACGAACTGATTGGACCACGCCTCGTCCGCCATGACGCCCGAAGTGGTCTGGAACCTGACATGCACGATGTCGTAGGTGTTCTTCGTCGACATCCGGTTATAGGTCTGGAACACGTTGGTGCTGACGGGGTTGATCCAATGGCCACCCGCGCCGAGATTCCCCGAGGCGTAGTTGAATGCGGCTGCCACGGAAGGCGTTGCAACGAGAACACCAAAAAGCAGTGCGTAGAGTGCTGGGCGTCGCCATCGCTTCATGCGCGCTCCATCTCCTGTCGTGAGTGTTCGCGTGGTCCCGTAGGGGATCCACTGGGTCTGTGATCAGGTTAAGAAGCACCCGGCGACGACGTCAATCACCCTCGACGGGTTACATCGCGTCACCCGCCGCGGTGGCGCGCCATTGGCGACGCGAAGCTCCCGATCGCATCTTGGCCCGGTCGGTAATGGATCCACGGACCCGTGATCACGGCGGCGCCGCGCCGACCCGCATGGACCCGCCCGGTGGCCTCGTGGGGGTCAGTGGTCCGAGCCCAGAGCGTCCCGGTCCCGACCGAGGCGAGGCGAGGCGGGACGGTCGCCGCCGAGGCGCTCGGGCCTCCCGCTCCCGGAGCGTTATGGTCGACGACAGCCACATTCCGTTCCCGCGCACACCGGCTTTGTAGGCCTGTGCGCGGTCGTGCTCCTACGCGCCGGCATCTACCGCGGTGGGACCCCAGGGCTTCCGGATGGCATCCGCGGGTAACGCTGTCATTTGAACCGGACATTGCCTGGTTGATGAGGTCCAATGACTCCGAGGACGGGTGTACGCGGTGGCGACGGCCGCATCGCCTCACGATCCTCGCTGCCGCCGCCGGTGTGACCCTCGCCGGCGCCAGCGCCTTCGGGGCAACGACCTGGGCACTCGCGTACGCCAATGACCCGGCAGGTCTCCGGCTGGCAACGGCGGTCTCGAACCTCACGGTCACCGCGGTTGCCAGCCAATCGGCGAGAGACCCCCTCTACCCCGGTGGCAAAAGTGACGTCGTGCTCAGGGTTGCCAACCCGAACCCCTTCCCCGTAAGGATCACGGCCGTGGACCTCCCGAGCGACACGACCTATGCGGATGGCCACACAACGCGCGCGCTCACGGCCCTTCAGCCCGGCTGTACGGCATCCTCGCCCTCGGGCGTGGTCTGGAGCTACTCGACCGCAACGAGCGGCAGCTCGCACGCGTTGACCACGCCGCTGATCGTCGGGGCAGACGGCAACCCCAATGACCCACTGACGGTCACGATGACCAACGCCGCCACTATGACCGCGGCTGCCCCAGCCGCGTGTGAGGCGACGTACTTTTCGATGCCTCCCGTAACAGGCGTGAGCGCCTCCGATGGCACAGAAACGCCTACCACAAACCCGGCCACGGACGGGTGGACCAACTGACGGGCAATGAGGATGACCACCGATCAGGACGTGTGGTTACCTTGGTTCGGCGCGCACCAGCCGGCTCAATACGCGGGCATCGCGCCGTGCCAGATGGCGCCGCTTGGAGGACCATCACACCCGCGTACCCGGAATTCACCCGCCAGGCTGACCCAAGCTGTTGACGACCAGCGTGCGCGACCATGGGCGCGCGGTTACGTCGACCGCCGACATCATCGTCAATGGGTTCGTTGACGTCCTCGCTGCCGCCGACCGGCCGATGCCACCGACAGCTGCGCATGTGGAGTTCACGGCGCGCCTCTGGGTGCGGTGCGGACCGGTCGAGCCGGCCCTGTCCGGTAACCTCGTCGGGGAGGGCGGCTCGCGCTTCCCGCGTCCTGCCCGTGTCAACGATTGCCTTGTGCGGTCCGAAGCGGCCGGACGTCGTGTCGTCGGTGGCGAGTTTGGAGTCCTCGGAAGACGACCGGGCCCGCCCCTTGAGATGGTGGAGCGCGAAGCGATTGAGTTCGTCTCGATGTAGAGAATTGGACCCCTGGACCGCCACACGCCCGCGGGTCGCGCGGGCGTGTGGCGACCGACGCCGACGCCTCCCGGATCAAACCCCGGCGGCGCCGTGCCGGGATCCGTGATCACCAGGGCGCGCGCGGCGGCGGC
Source organism: Thermoleophilia bacterium (assembly GCA_017882555.1). Classification (GTDB taxonomy): domain Bacteria; phylum Actinomycetota; class Thermoleophilia; order Miltoncostaeales; family Miltoncostaeaceae; genus CAITWD01. Next base: position 633 of record JADGPH010000282.1, on the reverse strand, counting down.
GCTTGCGCTTTCGGGCCGGTATGCTTTTGGGGGACGTCAGGCCGCGCAGGGACTGCAGGCGTGGGCGCATCACACAGGTGTGCGGCTCACCATTGTCGATGCAACGAGTGATCCCGCGCGGACCGCGCGGTGTGTCGGCACCCTCGCCCCGCGGCACGACCTGCTCTTCGGTCCATATGCCAGTGGCCCGATGCGCGCAGTCCAGCGCCTCTTGGCAGGAGAACCGTGGATCGTTTGGAACCATGGTGCGGCGGCGGCGCGGCCCAGTCCGCTTCGCCAGGTCGATGTCCTTGCACCGGCGGCGCGCTACTGGAGCGGGCTCCCCGACGTGCTGATCGGGCGCGGGGTCGACCTCGGCCGGGTGGCGCTGCTCGTTGCGCAGTCCCCATTTTCGCGCCAAGTAGCGCGCGGCGCGGTGGATGCCCTTGCGCAGCATGCCGCGCGCCCGCTCTGGGTGGGCGAGATGGATTCGCGCACCGCGGGATCGGCGGCCGATCGCGCGCGCGCACTCGGCGCGCAAGCGATCGTAGGATGCGGGCGCCTCGAGGACGACATCGCACTCGGCAACGCGCTTCGCGGAGTGCCGGTGGTCGTCGCGCTCGTGGCGTGCGGTGTCGCGGCAGCCGAGCGATA
>JADGPH010000281.1 GCA_017882555.1 Thermoleophilia bacterium | reverse complement strand
GGGAGTAAAGGCGGTGGGTGGCCCGGGCGTGACGCCTCCGGGATCCTCCTTGCGCTGTCGTGCGGGTGGACGCGTCTATGCGTCAGTGCTCGGCAGCGGGCCGTTGCGGTACCGGTTTCGGCCGGAGGCCGCCCGGGTCGTTGACGACTTTCCTGCCTACAACCTGATCGTAGCGGCGGATACGGTTCGTCAGGTGGGTGGTTGGGCCTCCACCTTCTATGGCGGGGAAGACACACGTTTTTGCGAGCGCCTCGCTGAGGCCGGGGTCATGGTCCACTACCGACCCGACTTGGTCGTGTTCCATCACCGCCGCGCACTCTTTGGTCCGCACATGCGCCAGATTGCGAATGTCGGGCGCCACCGCGGGTACTTTGCGCGCGTGTACCCCGGGACATCCTTGCGCCCGATGTACTTTGCACCGCTCATCGCGGTTGTTGCGTTGTGCGTGTTCGTCCTGTTGGTGCTGGTCGTTGCTGGACCTGTTGCGGCGCTCGCGGTCGTTGCAGTCGGGTACCTTGCGGCTGCGATCATGGCCGGCGGCGGAACCCTCGGCGAGCGCGCGCTGTTCCCTCTGGGCGTATTCGCCCATCACACCAGCTACGGCGTAGCGTTTGCCCGGGGGCTGGTCACGAGAAAGATGGATCGATGATGAGCGGTGATCTTCCGATGGTGAGCTTCGTCATTCCGACGCTGAACTCGGAGGGGTACCTGCGCGGTTGCCTGGATGCGATCCGTGAGCAGGACTACCCGCATGACCGCATCGAGATTCTGATCTGTGACGGTGGATCGACCGACGCCACCCGTGCGATTGCCGGCGAATACGGCTGTCGTGTGATCGAGAATCCACGCCGAACGGCCGAGGCAGGGAAGTCCGAAGGCATCCGGGCGGCCAGCGGCGAACTGATGGCGTTCATTGACAGCGACAATGTGATCATCGGTTCCGACTGGCTCAGTCGGATGGTGGCGCCCTTCGCGGATCCCCAGATTTGCTCGTCGGAGACCTTGCACTGGTATTACGCCCGTGAGGATGGCGTCGTGAACCGGTACTGCGCGCTCGCCGGCATCAACGATCCGGCATCGCTGTTTGTGGGCAACTACGGACGGTGGTCCTGGCTGACGAACAGGTGGACCGATTACTCGACCCGGCAGACGCAGTGCGATGGCTACATTCGGGTGCAGATCGACCCGGGGCGGGTTCCGACGATGGGCGCCAACGGCTATGTCGTTCGGTCGGCACTTGTGCGGTCCGTACCGGGAGTCGATGAGTACTTCTTCGACATCGACGCGGTTCAGGCGCTTGCACAGCAGGGGCACGTCATCATCGCGCGGGTGGATACCGAGATCCGTCATTTTTTTGCCCGAAACATGCGCGACTTTGCGCGCAAGACACGTCGGCGTGCTCAGGATTATCTCTATCACCGTGCAACCGGCGAGCGGACGTACCAATGGGGCGTGGGCGGGCTCGTGCGGTTTGTGATCGCAACCGTTTTGATCTTCCCGTTGTTGCTCCAAGTCATGCGTGGGATGCGAAATCGTCCGGATTCCGCGTGGTTCTTTCACCCGGTTGCGTGCTGGATCACCCTTGCGATCTATGCGGAGGCGGTGGTTCGGTCGCGGCTGGACAAGAGCGGTTACGACCGTTCAGGGTGGCGCCAGTAGCCTGACGCGCCGGACCCTTCCGAGTCACCGACCAGATGACGAGGGTCTGCTTGTGTCTAGGGTCGCCGCGCGACCAACACGAGCGCATCACCCATGCCGACGGTTGCCGCCGCCAATTCCAGCGGGAAGACGACCGCTTTGAGTGCGAGCGACTGGCCCAGTCCGCTCTGTCTCTGTCCGCCGTGTACTCGGGCATCAAGGGATCCCGCGAAGATCCCGAAGACGCATGCTGTCCAGGACATCTCGACTCGAAGGCCGACGTCGCCCACTGCGCGCTCGAGGCTGTGGCGGGTGAAGTGATGGAGGTGGCGCGGCAACTCCAGCCCGTCCCAGGATGCACCGAACATCCGTCGTCCGAGCCCGCCGAGATTTGGCACGGAGATCACCAAGCGGCCTGACGGATTGAGCAGGCCTGCGATCCGCTCCAGCGTCGCGATGGGGTCCTCAAGATACTCGAGCACATGGTGCAGCCGGACGACATCCCATGCGTCCATCGGCAGCGTGACCGTCTCCAGCGTGCCGTGTTGCACCGTCGTGAGGCCCGCTTGGTGGGCAGCGGCCACGGCACTTGCTCCGGGTTCGATTCCGTGAGCATCGATGCCCGCAACGCGCAGGGCCTGCACTGCCCCCCCGCTGCCGGCGCCGATGTCGAGGACCGTGGCGCCCTTCGGGACGGGTCCCCCGAGTGTGGCGCTGGAGAGCAGGCGTTCGACCACGCCGCTCGCGCGCTTGCCCTGTGCGGTGCGACGGAGCGCTGCCATCGACAGGCGCTGCACGGGGTCGTCGTTGCGAGCGTGGGGGGCGTATGCCGAGGGGTACCAGGCCGCGATGTCGGCGGGGATCGGATCGGTGATTCCGTGCCCGCACACCTGGCAGCAGAAGATAGCGAAGGTGCCGCCGAGACCCTCCCGGTGATCGGTGCCGACGAGTAAGCGATTCAGCCGAACTCCGCCACAGATGGGGCAGGGGCGTGGCATCGCCATCGTGACGGGTGGGGCAGTCTTCATCGTACGCGCGTCGCCGAAGCGGATGTTGAGTCCTTGATCGGTGTCGGGGAGCGTTCTCGCCGCGCCCCCCCGAGGCTCCAATCTACCCGAGTTGGGTACGTTGCAATGAGGTTGCGCGGGGGGTTTTGCACGGGGATGACGTGACGTTGAGACGCAGGCCGACGAGCGGGTGCTTGCCCGCTTGCGGCCCATCACCCTGACGGTGCACATAGCGGTGTCGCGGTTCGTGGCTGAGACCGGGAGCCTTCGGACGTGCACCCGGCCCTTGTGAACGTCAGCGCGTCGTGCGGCGTGAGGGCAGCATCTCGGGGACCGCTGACGGCGTGTCGCGTCTGATGGGGTCGCGTGCCGTGAGCTGCCATGGCGGGAAGCTCGGCCGTCGCAAGGACCGAGCTGGCGTCCGCTCGATCATGAACGTGACTTGCGTGCATGTCCGAAATGTCGTGTGACTTCGCATGACATTCCGATCGCTCCTGGGCCGCTTCTCGGGCAGCGGTCCGCCCCTGGAGACAATTCTCGGACGACCAGCCAATACGACGGGCGTCTGGTCCGCGCTGGGCGGGCACCTCTCACGGCAATTCACCGCTTATCATCGGGAGCAACAACATCTCCACGATCGCGGTCCGCATCTGAAGTAGAGTGCCCGGCATGCCAACGTCTGTCGTGACCGGTGGTGCCGGTTT
>JADGPH010000280.1 GCA_017882555.1 Thermoleophilia bacterium | reverse complement strand
TGGGGGACGCCGGCGCGCACTGCGGTCGCGGTGGTGCCCGCCCCGCCGTGGTGGACGACCGCCGCGGTGCGGGGGAACAGCCATTCGTGCGGGACGGCGTCGACGATCAGGACGTCGTCGGGTAGGTGGTCCGGGCGCCAACCGTCCCAGTTGCCGTAGATCAGCCCGCGTCGGCCGGCACGACGCACCGCGGTGGTCATCAGGTCGAACAGCGCGTCGGGCTGGGCCGAGGGCATGCTGCCAAAGCCCAGGTAGACCGGGGCCGGTCCGGCCTGCAGGAACGACTCGAGGTCGGCCGGCGGCGAGTAGTCCGGGTCAAGGGGATCGATCCAGTACCCCGTCGTCACCACCCGGTCCGGCAGGTCACGCGCGCGGGGGACGACATGCGGACTCACGGCGAGCAGCGTGGAGGTCCGCCGGGAATCCCGGCTGAAGTCGCGCACTGTCTGCCGGGGAAGGCCCAGCCGGGCGCCGACCGCCGCCGCCATCGGCCGCATCATCAGGTAGGCGCCCACCTGGGCGCCCCACCCGGCCGCGAGGTTGAGCACCGACTCGGTATCCGGGTGCACAGCCAGCACCGTGGCCCGGCCCGAGCGGGTCGCTGCGCTCGGGGTCAAGGACGCGGCGATGTGCTGCTCGCCGGTGGCCCGGGCGACCGACAGCATCGCCCCGAAGGTGATCACCCCGCTGACGAAGGCATCATGTCGTCCGACCAGCTCAGCGACGTGATCCGCGATTCCCGGCGTCAGGTCCTTCAACACCGCGCGCCATAACTGGATCTGCTCTCGTCCGCCGCGACTGCTGCCCTCACGCCAACGTTTCCCGTGTGGGGTCTGCATCAGCGCGCTCTGGTCGGGAAAAGGGTCAACCTCCAGACCGGCGGCCGTGATCATCGGCGTGAAACCGGGGCTCGCCGCCACAGTGACGTCGTACCCGGCAGACCGCAGGCCACGACCCAGGGCCACCAGCGGCTGCACGTCACCGCGTGAACCCCACGCCAGCAGACACATACGCATGAAAGCGATCATCGCGGAACCGACTGGCCATGTCCTGCCCGCCGGGTGAGACCAACCACCCAACCACGAGTCACCGCGACGTCGTGTCCGCGAGAACTTGTGAGCTGGGCCGCGTCACGGACGGACCCGACCACCCCCAGCCCGGCGGAAACACCCGACTCTGCCGCGCTGAGAGCCTCGGGCTTCTTTCTATGCCGCGATCCGCGGAGATCCGACGACCAGGTCGTTGTCAGTCTCTTGCAGACGCCGAGCGGGCGATCGTCAATTCCCAGAACCCAGCAGCGAAGTTGAGTGCCGCCAGCACCAGGAAGGCCAGTGCCCATCCGTACGTCTTCGCCTCGTTCCCGCCGAAGAAGAGCGTCAGGAGGCTACAAGCCGTCAGCACGACTCCACCCCCGATGCGCGCCCTCGCCCAAGCGTGGAGATGGCGGAACTCCCTTCGTGGGATCACGCGGCGCGCGCCGGTGCGCAAGGCGATTGTGTCGTCACCCTGTGCGTTCATGTGCGCCGGACCTCCTCTCGGCTCGGCGGATGAGATGGTCAGGGCTCCCGATACCTCTACTCTCCGCGAGCGGATTGCCTCCGCGCAGGGTCGCGGGTCCCGAGACGTCCGCGCCTCGCTCGTCGGCTACATGCGCCGGCATCCGCATCTGCCGCGTTCCGGGCATCGGGCTGCGCGCCCTCTCGTGCTGCTCCAAGGGCACATGGTTCGCGCTCAATTGCCTTATCCCCCTTGGAATCGATCATCTGGTTGGCGGGATGGTTACACCTCGGCGAGGCGGTGCAGCATTCGCCGCGTGGCACGGAGAATGGTGAGCCACGAGCGTTGGGTCTCGCTTAACGATGTCTGTGGGCGAATCGGCACGGAACGGTCACAATGATCTCTGCTTGCCCCGGATTGGTCCCCCCTCGGTCCGGGGCAAGCCTGCTGCTCTCGCTCGCGGTTGCTCCAGGTCATCTCGGCACCGATGTCGGGATGGATCGTCACCTGTCCGGGCTGTTATGTCCGACCTGCAGGTACCCGATCAGGTCGGGCCTCGGTGCATGGTGGAGAAAGGGCTCGGACGCGTCGGGGCCGACATGTCCGTCAGTCCGAGGGATGAGGTCGAGGGCGGTGCGGAGCGTATCGATCGTCGCCCATGTGCTGCGTGGTGGACGCGTGACCCACGCCAGGATCAGACTCCTTCCTATCGACAGCCGGAGGGCCAGGTGGATAAGGACCGAGCACGCGCGTTGATACAGGCGCAGCGGAGCGAGTTGCGTGCGCTTCTGATGGATCTCGATGTTGTCGGACGCCAGGACCGCAGCACGGAGAATGAGACGGGAGATTCCTCTGACCGGGCGCAACCGTTGAGCGCCGAAGGTGTCGACGACGCGGTCGGCGCTGGCGTGCGCGATCGACTGGCGGCCCTTGATCGGGCCGAACAGCGGCTGGAGAATGGGACCTTCGGCCGGTCCATCCGCAGCGGACTGCCGATCCCCGACGAGCGCCTGGAATCCGATCCTGCTGCCGAGCTCACCGTGGAAGAGGCGCGGCGAAGGTAGGAGGGGCGGCGTCGTCTCCACGGTTCATGGTTGCCTCTTGCTGTTATGCAATGCTGCACTGCCGATGACACGGCCGGCCTGACCAAGTCTGGCGTCGCTGTCCCAGCAGTTGTCGCTGCGGTCGACGCGACTGCCGCCCGATGTCCGGTCGACGCTCGCCGATGTGTCTGCATATGGGATCATGGCAGCATTGTTGATCCGCTTCTGTCCCATTGGTGGGGCTGGCCACTCATGTTGAGGTGTGCTCGGTGAACGCCGCGGCCTCCCAGAGTGTTGCCCGTCGCTGAGAATGCCGACGGTTTCGGCGCCGTTGGTCGGCATGGTGACGATTTCGTGTGCGCGGTGACGGCCTGTTCTCTGTCACGTTGGGTGATGGAGTGCCGTTCGTCGGCACGGTGAAGATCG
>JADGPH010000279.1 GCA_017882555.1 Thermoleophilia bacterium | reverse complement strand
GTTTTGTCCTGATGTGGTTGGGGCCCTCGAGCAGCTCTGGGACTCGAGCGCCCTCACCGACGGTTTGGAGACCCTGGCCCCCAACGACTGACACGCTGGTGGCGCAGACTCGCGCATGATCGACGCCCCGTCGTCACACCCGCGCCAGACCCTCTTGCGCGCGCGTACTGCTATTGCGCTCGTTCGAGGTGCGAGCGTCGCGTCGTGACGCGCAAGCGAATGGGCAACACCCGGGCGGTCCGAGTGGAGGCGCGGGACGCTCTCGCCAGACGGACGCAATCGGGTCACGTCGCCGCGACCAACAGGGTGACCGAGAGACGCGGGGTGCCGCGATCCGACCCACGGGCAACCATCCCGGCCCGAGACCACGGGGGTTCAAGGGGCGTGAAGTGTCGGCCATGCCTGCAGTCGTCGGTTTTTGGCAGGGTCTTGGAGTCCTGGATCTTGGGGCCTTGCGGATGACACCCGGATGATTACCGCTGTCGTCGCTGCCACCGCAGACACTTGCGAAGTGGCGAGGGCTCGAAACCGCAACACCTCCGGTGTCCGGGCGGGATAGCCTAGGACAGAAGGGATAGGGCGGGGACGAGAAGCGGGCAACCAGGCGGTTATCGGGCTAACCCACTACCCGCGCATTCCGGCCAGTTGCCGCGCGCTTGGCCGATCGGAGTTCGCTGGAGAGCCCGGTTCGACGGCGTAGATGAGTGGCATCGGCGCTTCCCGCGTGCCCCCTCCACAGAAGGCGCTCGCTCCGCTGCGGATGCTGCGTACTCGGTAAAGGAGGCGGTGCGGCGTGCCGATACCTGGTTGGTGACGCGACACACACAGACCGGCGGAGCAGCGGCCACACGAGAGCTGTGGTTTCGCGAGGGAAGCCCGGCTGCCGGCGCGGCGGGGCTGGGCCCGACTGACGGCGTTACCGCAGAGGACGCCGGGCTCGCCGAGAAGGTCGGTGGAGCGACGGACCCAGAGGTGGTTCGACCGGCATCCGATGACCGCTTCCAGCGCCTGGTCGAGCATTCAAACGACATGATCCTCAGCATGGATCTCGATGGGATGGTGACGGCAGCCAATCCTGGAGCCGAGCCGGTACTCGGCTTCAGCCCCGAGGAGTTGATAGGTACGAACATCACCGTGCACCTGGCCCCGCATGAGGTCGAGCGGGGGCGCGCCATCTTCGAGACGCTGGCGACGGGTGCAGGCTATGTGAGGGAGGAGCTCGAGCACATCACCAAGGACGGGCGCCATGTCTTTGTGGACGTGTCGGCGTTTCCGATTGAATGGGATGGACAGGTCGTTGGTATCGAGGGGATCGGCCGGGACGTCTCGGAGCAACATGCCCTCAAGGAGGCGCTCACCCACCAATCGCTCCACGACCCCCTGACGGGGCTGCCCAACCGGGCACTGTGCGTCGACCGGATCGATCAGGCGCTTGCCAGAGCCGAGCGGCGTGCGTTGACGATCGCGGTGCTGCTGTTCGACATTGACGACTTCAAGCTGATCAACGACACCCTCGGCCACGCCGCTGGCGATGAGCTACTTGTCGGGCTCGCAGCCAGACTGCATTCCGTGCTTAGGAATAGCGAGACCGCCGCGCGCATGGGTGGCGACGAGTTTGTCATCGTCGCGGAAGCCGTTCAGGTTGAGACCGAGGCGGCTGCGCTCGGAGAACGCATCCTGTCGGTATTCACCGAGCCGTTTACCGTGGCCGGCACGCAACGGCAGGTGACCGCGAGCCTCGGGATTGCGCTTTCAACGAACGCCTCGCAGGCGGACGACCTGCTGCGCGACGCGGATACGGCGATGTATCGGGTCAAGTCGACCGGCAAGAGCGGCGCCGAGATCTTCGATGGAGAGCTTCGCGCCGAGTTGCTGCATCAGATCGCAGTCACCGAGGGGCTTGGGGAGGCTCTGCGCAAAGGAAGCTTGGAGGTCCACTACCAGCCCATCGTCTCCCTGACCACCGGTCGAATACTCGCGGTCGAGGCACTGTCGCGTTGGCATCATCCGCAATTGGGGTGGATCCATCCGGACGAATTCATCCCACTCGCCGAGGAGAGCGGGATGATCATCCCGCTCGGCAAACACGTGCTCCGCGAGGCGGCCCGTGAGCTGGCTCAATGGCGCGTGGAGAGCCCGGCGGCTCTGCCGCTCGGTGTGTTTGTCAACGTGTCACCGCGCGAGCTCTCTGAGCCCGACTTCGTTTCGTTCGTGACCGAGACTTTGGCCACGCATGACCTCGCAGTGTCGGAGATTGCCTTCGAACTGACCGAACACATCGTCATCGATGAACGCGACGACGTACTCCTGGAGAACATCGCGGAGCTTGCATGGCTGGGCGTACGGCTCGTAATCGACGACTTCGGCACCGGCTACTCTGCGCTGTCGTCACTGAGGCGCTTTCCGTTTGCCGCCCTGAAGATAGATGCCTACTTTGTCGAGGAGATCGACGCTCCCGACGTCCCCGCTCCGATCATCAGGGCGCTCGTCGGCCTCGGTAAGACACTCCATATGATGGTGATTGCCGAAGGCGTCGAGACCCAGGTCCAGTACGACTACGTGCGGCGTATCGGATGCGATGCCGCGCAGGGCTTCGGTGTTGGGCGTCCGCAGACGACGTCGGCAATGTCAGCCCTCCTTAGCGCCGAGCCCGACCCCGCGGCGGCGCCGAGCCAGGCGTCCACGTTCGACACCGAGGGCAACCGACTCGACACCGCGGGTACGAGTGCGCCGATACCTCTCGACGATAAAAAGCGGCTGGCCGCGCTGTGGGATTACGGCGTGCTCGACACCGAACCCGAGCCGGAATTCGATGAGATCGCACGTCTTGCCGCGGAGATCTGCCAAACACCAATGTCGTTTGTAAGCCTCGTCGACCGGGACCGTGAGTACTTTAAGGCCGCCGTCGGCACCGACCTTCGCCAGTCACCCCGCAGCATCTCATTCTGCGGTCACGGCATCCTCGAGCAGGGTCTGTTCGTAATACCCGACGCGCTCGATGACCCTCGCTTCGTCGACAACCCCAACGTGATCGCTGGAGCTGGGGTGCGCTTCTACGCAGGCGCCCCGCTGGTCACCCCGGACGGCCACGCGATCGGAATGCTCTGCGTCAAGGATACAAGGCCGAGGGAGCTCACAGAGACGCAACGCCAATCGCTGACGGTGCTCGCCCGCCAAGTAGCCGCCCTCCTTGAGTTGCGTCGGCTACTCGCAGAAGGGCGTATCAACACTCCTCAACTCAAGCGTCCGCATCTGACGCCCTGAGAGCCAATCTCAGGCGCTCAGCATGGCATCAGCGTCATGT
>JADGPH010000278.1 GCA_017882555.1 Thermoleophilia bacterium | reverse complement strand
GCTGCCCGGCCGGTGCCGGCGTTCCAGAGCGCGGCGCGGATGTCGAGGATGAGCTGGTCGATGTCGGGGGACAGCGGTAAGTAAAGGAACGAGGTCCGTAGCCGGCGGCTGGCTTCGGTGTGTTCGGCCGCCGACCGGGCGCTGAATGCGAACTCGTCCAGGCTCAGCGCGCAGCAGCACAGCTCACGTTCGGCGTCCAGCAGCGCACCCATCGCGGCCTGGACGGCGAGGCTGCGGGGCAGGCGTTGCAGCACACTGTTGTCGACGAGGTAGCGGCTCACCGGCGCGCGGCGGCCCTGACCTGCGGGTCACGAAGGTCAGCGATCGGATCGGTCTTAGTGATCCACTCGATGGTGTCTCGCTGGTCATGCAGGCGCACCAGCTTGGACAGGGCGGTGTTCACCGCGTCCTTCTTGGTGGCGCCTGGGCCAAGGATGGCTCGAGCCCGCTCGAGCAGGGCCTCGTCGACATCGATCAGCGTCTTCGCCATGGATCCTCCTCGTTGCGCCAACGTCCAACCAGTATATCCACACGAGATATATGCGTGTTAATCGTTTGGGTGCGAGAGTCGATGGCGCGCGGTGTGCGTAGGTGCCGGTTCGGCTCGCCCCGGTGACAACGGACAGTGGTCGACGAAGTCGTCGTGGATCAAGGCGTCGACGATGACGCGGTTGGCGATCATGAAGATCTACCCGGAGTTGTAGAACGATGGGCTGTCCGACCTCGCACGAGACCTTGTTCAAGGCCGCGTGGGGCCGGTGGAGGTGCTCGCCGTTCGGTCCCTCACGACGCGCCGCTCCACCTGACCTGATAGGCGTCGACGTCGCCGCTGGCGAGCGGGGGGAGTCGACGGACGCCGTATGTCGCAGCTCTGCGCCGGGAAATGCGAGGACCGGCTTCAAAGGCGGCGCGGCGCCTCGGTCCACGGGGATGGACCAGACGCCGCCCAGACAGGCTAGACCGAACCAGCGGTATGCCGCAGCCGCTTCCCCAAGCACACGCCGACAGCGGGGGCGCCGCCGAGTGTCAGTCGTCACGCAGACCACGAGTCCAGCGTGACGACTTGAACGCGATGTGGCGCCTCAGGCCGAAGAGCCTCACGCTGCAGGCACTTTCGGCCTCCCCGCGGAGTGCCCTCGGTAGGATTCGGCCCTGAGGCGTTCCGTCGAGGACGGCGGTGTTGCGGTCGCCGTCCCTGGGTCGAGGTCGCTGACATTGTCGTGCTCCCGCCGCCCAGCAGTCCGCTACACCTCGGCCTCTCGCCGCGTCGCACCTGAAGTCACCCGTGCGGGGCGCCATTCTTCCCGGTAGCCGGGCCTGTGCGAGTACCTGGCCGCGAACTCGCGCACTTCGGCCGGGGTCATCGTTTCGAGCTGACGGCGATGCGCGGCGATCTGCACAAGTTCGCTCGCCACCGCCGGGTCGTGGTGACCGAGTCGGTGGGCGTGTCCGGGGTCGACCAGCCGCGCTTCGTCGAGGGCGAGCTGCAATAAGATCCATCCACCGGCCTCGCCGACATCGAAACCCATGCGCCCCACTCTCCTTGCCAAGATCGCTCCGCAGCGTGTCGGCGTAACGCTTCCATCCCGTCAGAAGTACCCCTCGGTCGCCACGCAAATCCTCGTGTGCGAGAGCTTCGACGGATCCAGCAGAGGGCACCGCGACGACCGCTTTGCACGCAGTGGTTGGCTCGCCGGGCGTCATCCGGGCCTAGCGCGGTGCGTCGAGCGCGGTGCGTCGAGCGCGGTGCGTCGAGGTTGCACACCAGCGCGCTGCGCAGCTCGGTAAACACAGCTACCAAAGCACCGTCGCCGGCGCCGTGCAAGAACTAACCGCCACGGCGAGCGAGATGAGCTCGAGCGCCGCGGCCGGTGCCGAAGCCGCCGCGTTCGCCGACGAGGAAGCGAACAACTTCAGCACCCTTCGCCGGCTGGGCAGTTCGCAGAGCTGCGGGAGCGTGGCGGGATTCGGCGGGGCCGGCGTGGGCGCTGCTGGAAGGCACGCTGCACCGGCCGGTCCAAATCTACGGACATGAAACTTGGAGCGGATCCCACAGCTGGCCGCCCGAGTGGCTCGCCCCGGTCTCACTTCAGCAGCAGAACTGCTTCGCTGCCGCGTTATCAGGCGTCGGGGTGGTCGGGGTCGGGATGAATGTTGACGAGCTGTTCGTCCCGCTCGAGATAGGTCAGCACGTTCGGCGCAGGTTCCCAGCCGCCGGCCAGTCGCTCGCGGGTGAGCGTGTTATGTGCGCGCATCACGGCGACCGCAAGCACGAGAGCGTGGTCGACGTCGCCTGCGTGCTCCGCGCGGACAAGGTCGGCGCAGGCGCGTGACCAGGCTTGAAAGGCGTCGGGGCACATCGCACCATCGGGCGGTGACCAGGATGTATGGGGGCGCGGACCTGTGCCGGCCTTGCGCCAGAGGCGGAACTTGTTAGGCACGCTGATCTCCTGGCTAGGTTCGGCCGTGGGCTGCTGCGGGTTGCGCGAGGAGGCGGCCGGGCGCGGCGGTAGCGGGCGCGGGTACGCCGATGAGGAAGCCCTGGATGTGGTCGCAGCCGAGGTCTCGTAATGCACGGAGTTGCTCGGGGGGCTCGATGCCCTCGGCGACCGTTGTGCAACCCATTTGGTGGGCCAGTTCGATGACGGGGGACACCAGGACGCGATCGCTGGGACTGGTCGCGACGCCGCTGACGAAGCATCGGTCGATCCTGATGATGTCGATGGGTAGGTGCTGGAGTCGTGCGAGGGAGGAGTAGCCGACCCCGAAGTCGTCGAGTGCGACCTTGACCCCGGTGGCGCGTGTACACCGGAGATGGACAACGTTCCTCCGCAGATAGTCGTGCCTCGTTAGGCGCAACGTCATCAGCCGCCGGGAGGTTCTGAGACAACCCGCAGCAGGTGGGTCGAACGACCCGCCCCCGCGGGCCGAAGGTCCCGCCGCCTCCGACCGCTCCCGGCGGAGCCAGTCCCAGAACACGTTGCGCCATATTCGATCTGTCGCCGGTCTTCTTGGTGGGCACCAATGAGGGATGGAGTCGCGGGACGGACGACCGGGTGCTGGCTGGCTAGGGGTGCCCAGCCCTGCCGGAGGTCGCGTGGGCGGTAGACGCCGAAGTGTTCTGCGCCATGATCGCTAGGCGATCGTGCCCCTGAGTCTTGTCGACTTGCGCTTCTGGGCCGCTCGGGCGTGAACCTGGCGGTGGTCTGGCGCCGCTCGGTGGGCGGCGGGGTGACATCGCATTCGTCACCGTGTCGACCTTGGCCCGCTTGCTGATGGGCATCCTCGACCTGGATGACGAGAGTCATCTCCTGGGCCGCCGGTTGCCGCGTAGGTCGGGATCGATCTCGAGCCTTGGGTGCGGGCCAACCTGTTGCAGTTCCGCTGCATCAAGCCCAGTCTGCTCCGCGTGAAGGCACACCTGGCGTCGATGCAGGAGATCGTGTCGGCTTTCGACCCGGCCGTTGTAGTGATGGATCCGATCTCCGACATTCTCCACGCCGGAGAGGGCGCGACGAGGTCGCGGCGATGCTCACCAGGCGGGTCGACTGTTTGAGAGCCGCGGTGTGACCGCGGGCGTTCACTAGCCTCAACACCATCTGCGATGCCCAGAACTCCGAGCAGCAGATTGGTTCTGTCATCGACACGTGGATCATCGCCGAGGGTGACGGGAGCAGGAGCCCGTGCTGTATGTCGTGAAGTCGAGGGGGATGGCCCACTCGCACGAGATCCGCGAGTTCGTGCTCAGCGAACATGGGCTGAACCTCGCGGACGTGTATCAACGGGTCCCGAGCATGACCGGCGGCACGACGTCCGTGGAAGCCGCGGATGGCACGGACTCGGATACGGCGGTGTGGCGCTTGCGCCTCTACGTGGCGGGCGAATCGCCAGATGTGCCTATCGAGCTACGTCTGCTTCGTAACGGGCCGGGTCACAGATCGCGGACGGTTACCAGAGTCGAACTTTCGCGATCGCTGACTCGATCAGTCCGCGGGTCGCCACCGCCGCGGCCTCATCGGGAGAGGAGAAGGCGCGCTCCAAGACTGCAGTCGCGATCTCGAGTTAGCCTGGGTCGAAGACCGCATCCGGGAAGGCAAGAACACCGGGCTGCGCAACCTGCCCTGCCACGAGTTCGCCGAGAACGCGGCCTGGCTCGAAGCCGTGCTCACCGCCACCGACCTCATCGCCTGGACCCAGCTGCTCTGCTTCCACGACATCCCCACCCTCGCCCGGTGCGAGATCGCCGCGTTCCGCTACCGCGTGCTGCACGTCGCCGCCCGCATCACCCGAAGCGCCCGAACGACCCACCTCCGCATCGACAGACCTGGCGCTGGGCAGCCCACATCGCCAACGGCTTCACCCGACTCCGCGCAGCGTCCGGCTGACACCCGTCAGCCGAACCAACCCTGCGACCCAGGACCGGAGCACCACCCACGACAGGCAGTCACCCAGCACACGCACGCCCGACCCCGCGATGCGCGCCGCTACCCGCCCGACACGACCACACGACCAACTCCGTGAAAGACGCGGGCTAGTTTGTCGTTGGGACAAAGCTCAGGCGCCGGTGATTCCTGCCGATAACTTCATCGATGTTCACACTGCCGAACTGCCCGCCCGGTCATGGCGGGTCCCATGTTGTGCTACTTCGACCGCCGCAGGCGGTTGCAGGACGCGTTACCTTGTACGGTCCTATTTCGGGCCGCAGGTGGTTGCGAGTGGTCGCAACTTTGCGACATCGCTTTGTGCGGGTCGAGTCCCGCAATCCATGATTGAGGAGACTGGCCGTGCCGCTAACAAAGAACCGTG
>JADGPH010000063.1 GCA_017882555.1 Thermoleophilia bacterium | reverse complement strand
GCACCGTCGGCCGCACGCTCATACTGCATGAAGACCAGGTTCCAGTACTCCAGATAGCGATCGCCCCCGACCCGTGGACCCCCCTCGGGTCCAAATTCCGGCCCACGATCGAAATACAACTCGGTGTTGGGACCGCACGGACCCGTTGGGCCGGCCTTCCAGAAATTGTCGGCCTCACCGAGCGCCTGGATCCGCTCCGGGGGGATGCCAAGCTCGATCCAGCGCTCGCGGGCCTCGTCGTCAGCGGGAACCTGATCGTTACCCTCGAAGACGGTGATCCAAATCTGTTCTGGGTCCAGGCCCAGCACCTCGGTCGAGACCTCGAATCCGAAGCGGATTGCATCCTCTTTGAAGTAGTCGCCGAGCGAGAAGTTCCCCAACATCTCGAAGAAGGTCAGGTGCCGTGCGGTGTGGCCGACCTGATCGATATCGACGGTCCGGAAACACTTCTGACAGCTGGTCAGCCGGGGCGCGGGAGGCACGGCGGTACCCATGAAATACGCCTTAAGGGGCTGCATCCCGGCGATCGTCAAGAGGACCGAAGGGTCGTCGTCGTACGGCACCAACGGCGCCGACGGTAACCCGAGGTGCCCCTGGCGCTCAAAGTACTCACGAAACGCGCGACGGATCTGATGAGTCGTCATCCGGCCGCCGATGGTACCAGCACTCGGGGGCGGGCCATGACCCGCGTGGCGATCAATGGTCGCGGCCTACGGGCGCTCGGTGGGCGCGTGGTCGAACGCCTCGGCAACCTCTCGATCGAGTTGCTCGATGCGACGATCACCTGCGCGCTTGCCGGCCTCGACAGCCTCGGCCACCTGTTCACGCAGAATTGCGAACTGCTCACCCGCGAACGCCGGCCATTCCTGGGGGTCGCGGGGGGCCTTCGCATAGCACCAGCCCAAGGCGCCGAGCACTGCCACGGTGCGCAGCTTCACGGAGCATCTCCCTGGCCCGCGGCGACCGTCGGCGGCGCGGCCGTGGAATCCGGAGGCTCCTCGGCGGACGGCGGCTTCGGTGCGTTCTTCGAGTCGGCGACTCGGCGCGCGACAAAGGTCGCGATCCCCTCCTTCACGCCAGCGGCAACTCCGGTCAGTATGCGCACAGGAGCGGTGGCGGCGCTCGAGATCGTCTGCAGGGTCCGCTCGGCACCCTTTGCGCCGTTGACTGCGGTGACCATGATCTCGTCGACGCGATCGATCTCGCGATTGACGCCGTCCATGGTGGTTTGGGCCTTGCTGAGAATCGGCACGACTTCATCGGTGACACGGCTCACCGACTTCGCCAGACCCGTGAACACTCCGGCCATCCGAAGGAACATATAAGCCAACGCGAACCCGGTAAGAACCAGGAACACCGAGAGTGCGGCCTTGAGTACGTCGGACCAATGCACGAGTTACTGGCTCCCGCTTGAGGAATGTGACCCGGCGATCGTACCCGCTAGCACCAGTCGCCCGTCCTGATAGATAGTTGCAGTTTGCCCGGGGGCAACGCCAGGGGCAGGCTCAGCAAGATCCACCATGACACTCGTCTCGTCAATAGGTACGACGGCACGCCCGGACAAGGGCTGCCCGCGATACCGCACACGCACCTCAAATGGTTCGGCCAGATCGAGCACATCGTGCGCAATCGCAGGACGCAGTTCCAGACCCCAGGTCTCCAGCGCATCCCGGGGACCGACCACGACCGCGTTTTGGACGGGGTCCGTGCCGACCACGTAGAGCGGCTCCGCGGCGGCGACCCCGATCCCCTTGCGTTGACCGACGGTGAATCGCCAGTACCCGCTGTGCTCGCCGATCGGCACTCCGTTCAGGTCGACGATCGGTCCGAACTCCGGTGTCATGCCCGCGTTGCGCTCCAGAAAGGGCCCATAGCCGTCGGTGCCCACGAAGCAGATCTCTTGGCTCTCGACCGCCTCTGCAGCCGGGAGTCGCGCATCGCGGGCCCGGGCCCGCACCTCGGACTTGTCCAGATCACCCAGCGGGAAGATCAATCGCTCACGCATGTCAGCGCGCAGCATGCTGAGCATATAGCTCTGATCCTTCGAGGTATCCGCGGCGGCGGCCAGCACCGCTCCACCGTCTGCGCCCGGCACAACACGGGCGTAGTGGCCGGTCGCCAGCCCCTCGGCTCCCAGCAGTGCCGCCGCCTCGGCCAACAGCCGAAAACGGACGCTGCCGTTGCAGACCACGCACGGATTCGGGGTTCGGCCGGCCTTGTAGCCGGCCATGAAGTCCTCGACAACGCCCTCACGGAAGGGCTCCGATGCATCGATTGTAATGTGCGGAATGCCCACGGCATGCGCGCTGGCGCGTGCCAAGCGCACCGTTTCCGGAGAACAACACGAGCGCTCGGCCGCGACCGCCGCGGGGTCATGCCACAGGCGCATCGTGACACCAATCACGTCCCAGCCGGCCTCGCACAACAGCAGTGCCGCGACCGCCGAGTCAACTCCGCCGCTCATCGCGACGGCGACCCGCTCCTGGACACGCGGAATTCCGGGCTCACCGAGACGCGCCGAGAACCAGGCCTCCAACGCACGCGCAAGCGCGTCCGCGACAAT
>JADGPH010000062.1 GCA_017882555.1 Thermoleophilia bacterium | reverse complement strand
TGTTGGGCGGCCTGATGAGCAGTCGCCTCTTTCAGGAGGTCCGGGAGAAGCGCGGCTTGGCGTACTCGGTGGGCAGTTACACCGCCGGATACGCCGACGCAGGTCAGGTTGTCGTCCATCTGGGCACCCGCGAGGACAATTTGGCGACGTGTTGCCAGGTAATCGAGACCGAGTTGCGACGACTGCGCGATTTCGCGGTTCCCGCCGCCGAGCTCCAGCGCGCCAAGGACCACCTCAAAGGCCGCCTCGTGCTCGGCACAGAGAGCCCCGGCACCCGCATGAACCGGCTTGGACGCGCCGTGATTACCGACACCGAGATGCTGACGATCGACGAGATCATCGACCGCATCGACCAGGTCCGCGACGACGACGTGCAGGCGCTCGCCGCGGAGTTCTGGCAGCCTGAGACCATGAGCGTCGCCGCGGTCGGCCCGAACACGGATCTGATCCGAGCCGGGATCGCCAAGGTCACACCACACGTGGCCGAGATCGATCCGTTGGCGGTCGGTCACGGGGTGCTGGCGCGATGATCCGAGTCATGGTGACGGGAGCCGCAGGTCGTATGGGCAGCGCGGTCGTCGATGCCGTGACCGCGGCCGAAGGTATGGAGGTCGCGGCTCGCGTCGACCCCGCCCTTGCATCCGGGCCTGGCGTCTTTGCCGATGTCCCGTCTGCCGTGGCCGCAGGAAACGTCGATGTCGCGGTTGATTTCACCCAGCCGACGACCGTCTACGACAACGCCCGCGCCTATCTGGCCGCCGGAGTGCATGCGATAATCGGCACGACGGGTCTGACCGACGAGCAGATCGGCCACATCCGGGCCCGCGCAGCCGCGGGAGATGCCAACGTCATCATCGCACCGAATTTCGCGGTCGGAGCCGTCCTGATGATGCGGTTTGCCGCCGAAGCCTCACGCCATATGGAGCGCGCCGAGATCATCGAACTGCATCACGACACGAAGCTCGACGCACCGTCGGGGACCGCGCTGCGTACCGCGGCACTTATGGAGGGCGATCCCATTATTCACTCAGTGCGCCTGCCGGGGCTCGTTGCCCACCAGGAAGTGATCCTGGGCGGAGTGGGCGAAACCCTGACCATCCGCCACGATTCGCTGTCGAGGGAGAGTTTCATGCCGGGGATTGTCATGGCGGTGCGCCAGGTCGCCGATCGACCGGGGCTCACTCTGGGCCTTGAGCCGTTGCTGTTTTCATCGGAGGACTGACATGCCCGGCCCCTTAGCTGCACGAATTCCGCTTGGACCGAGCGGGCTTGAGGTCTCGCCGATCTGTTTGGGTGCCAACGTCTTCGGTTGGACGGCCGATCTGGATGCCTCTTTCGCGGTCCTCGACGCCTTCGTCGAACATGGCGGCAACTTCATCGACACCGCCAACATCTACTCGGGATGGATCCCGGGCAATCTGGGCGGCGAGTCCGAGACGATCATCGGTCACTGGCTTCAGCAGTCCGGCAAGCGCGATCAGATGGTGATCGCAACCAAGGTCGGCATGGCTTCGGGGATGTTTGAGAAGGGACTGAGCCGCGATCACATTCGTCGCGGAATCGAGGGATCACTCGCGCGCCTGCAGCTCGACACCATCGATCTGTACTACGCCCACGAGGACGATGCCGACACCCCGCTCACGGAGACGATGGGGGCGTTTGACGAACTGGCGCGGGAAGGGTTGGTGCGCGCCGTCGGATCATCAAACTACTCCGCCGCACGTCTCGCCGAAGCCCTCCAGGTCAGCGCGGACACCGGTGTGATCAGCTTTTCGGTGCACGAGCCGCACTTCAACCTGCTCGATCGCGACGGGTACGATGGCGCCCTCGAGCAGCTCTGTCGCGAGCGGGGTCTCGGTGTCGCACCCTATTATGCGCTGGCACGCGGCTTTCTGTCGGGCAAATACCGTCCGCACGGGCCCATCCCGTCAGGTAGCCGCGCAGCCGGCGTCGAGCGCGATTACATGAACCCCCGCGGATGGGGAATGCTCGAGACAGTGGACGGGGTCGCGGCCGCTCACGGCGTCTCGCAGGCACAGGTGGCGATCGCGTGGCTGCTGGCCCGACCGAGCATCACCTCCCCGATTGTCAGCGCAACGACGCCCGCCCAGCTCGCCGAGCTTGCTGGGGCGATCGCCGTCGGACTGTCCGCCGACGACATCGCCGCGCTCGACGCGGCCGGCGCCCGCTAGCCGATCATGGCCCGGGGTCGAGACCGCGCGTTGGCACCGGCGGGTGGGTGGGATCCTTCGGGAATGCGCTCCCATCGAAGATGCACACGCGCTGCACCATGCCACGCCGCTCGGAATGGCGGGGGGCCTCGGGGCGCCCCACGCGCCGCCATCACAGCATGACCGCGGCATTGCTTCGGCTCGTCCAGCGGATCTCGAGACAGATCGGTCCACACGCGGCCGACGCCCTGGTGCGCGCAATCCACGCCTGGACCATCGATCCGTCGAACGCAGAGGCGCGGGCACGCCTGGTCGGTGCCCTGACCGACATCGCCCGACGCGCTGGGGGGATGACCTCCAAAGTTGCTCTCAGGGCAGCCGCCCGAGTCGAACGTTACCGACGCAGCATCACATCCTGGGAGCGCGAGCTGATCGCGACGCGGTACGCGATTCCCCAGCACCCGACCGGCGAGGTGCGGGCGGCCGCGCTCGAGACCTATCTCGGGCTTACCGACGGGGCCCCGCAGCTCGTCGCCCGGGCCTCCCGCCCGGGCGTTGCGCTCCGCGAGGTCTCAGCGGCACTCGAGTGCGAACGGCGCATGCTCGCCACCGAAGCGCTCGGTCCCGGCGAGCGCCAGCTGGCCCTCCAGGCCAACGCCGAGGCACGTGCGGCCTGCATCCAAATTGGCCTTGCGGCTGCGGTTGCGAGTTCGCGCCGGGAGACGCCGGAGGCATAGGGTCGTTGGCGACGCGTGCCGACATCTCCCGTGAGAACCGCTTCGAGGAGGGTCCACCGTGTCCCAGAGTGCCGACGACATTCGTCGCCGACCCCGACGACGAATGGTAATGATCGCTGGCTCGATGGCCATGGCTGCGCTTCCGCTGATCGTGGTTGGTACGGCCACATCTGCAAAACCCAAGCGAAAATGCCCGTGACACCGGCGCCGCTTGCGAGGGTTGTTGCTCTGGAGGCGAAGGTGCGTACGCTCGCGGCACAGCTGGCTGCCGCCTCGCGCCAGATGGGCACGTATTCCGCCCAGATCAGCTCCGCGTCGCAGCAGATCAGGTCGCTGGAGAGTTCGGTGACCGGCTTGGTGCAAACGATGGGATCGCTCTCCAACGGCGAGGGAGGGGGTAGCGGGGCCATCGGTCCGACCGGACCTCCCGGCCCTCCGGGACAGGTTGGTAATGACGACATGGCGGGCCCGCAGGGCCTCCAGGGAGTCATCGGTTCGGTCGGTGCTACCGGCGCCACCGGACCTGCCGGCCCTCAGGGCATTCCCGGCCCGGCCGGCTCCTCGTCGAGTAGCGCTCTAGTCAAAGACTCTGCCGGCTCTGTCCTTAGCGCCACCGCAGGCCTCGAAGTCCAGGTCTCGACGGCGACGATTGACCGTTGCCCCAGCGGGATGTACGCCACCGGTGGTGGGGGCCAGGTCCTCGACCAAGCGCAGGGCTACGTCACCGGCGGCTGGCCGTATGTGGATTCCAACGGAACGCCCGTCGGCTGGACGATCAAATTCCACGCCCTGCAGTCTGCGACCATCTACTACGACATCAAAGTGGTTTGCGTCAGCTAACGGCACCGAGGAGATAGCACGCGACCGCGGCGGCGGCGCCCACATTGAGCGAATCGACACCAGGCGTCATCGGCAGGGTGACCTGCGTGTCGGCGGCGGCACGCGCCTCGGGCGAGATACCGTGGCCCTCGGTCCCCAGCACCAAGGCAACGCGCGGCCCCGCGGTGCGCAAAGCGGTCCCGAGCGGTACTGCCACCGGGTCCGCCACCAGCGCCAGCACGGTAAAACCCGCCTGCCGGACCATCTCGAGGCCCGCCGGCAGGGCACCGATGCGCGCCCAGGGGTGTGTGAGCACCGCACCCATCGACCCGCGTACGGCACGGCGGTACAGGGGGTCGCTGCTTGACCGATCGAACAAGGTCCCATCGACGCCGAGCGCGGCGGCGCTGCGCACAATCACACCGAGGTTGAGTGGATTGACCACCCCTTCCACCACCAGTACCCGCTGAGCGTGCGCGAGCAACTCACCCGCGTCACGCTCGGGCGGCCGTGCGAAGATCGCCACCGCCTCGCGGATGACGCCGAGCCCCGTGATCTGCTGGATCAGCGCATGATCGGCCACCACGACAGGGAGCGCCGGGTCCGAACTCCAGGCCAGACCGGACGCGACACGCCGGTCGATCGCGATCGCCAGGGGGGTGTAGCCGGCAGCCAGCGCCCGCTCGGTGACCAGACCGCCCTCGACCACAAAACAGGGGACATCACGAGCGCCATGGGGGGGAGGACGCAGAAAACGCCGCTCGGAATCGCGCAGACTCCGAAACGGGTCCATACGGGGATCGTCGCGGTGCGTGATCAACGCGTATTCCACGAGGGCATCCTGCCCGACCCGCGCCGTACCGCAACCCCCCGGGGCGCCTGTAAGATGACGGGATGTTCGGCGCGATTCTGACTGCGATGGTGACGCCTTTCGACGTCGATCTGCGGGTCGATGATGCCGCGAGCGTCGCCCTGATGCAGCACCTGATCGCCCACGGATCGGACGGCCTGGTGATCGCGGGCACCACCGGCGAGGCGTCGACGCTGACCGACGACGAGAAGCTGCACCTGTTCGCGCTTGCCAAACGCGAGGTCGCAGACCGGGGGTCGGTGATCGCCAACACCGGCAGCAATGACACCGCACACTCGGTTCACCTGACCGAACGGGCCGCTGAGATCGGGTGTGACGCGGTGCTCGCGGTCACCCCGTACTACAACAAGCCCCCGCGCGAGGGGATCGTCGCCCACTTTGCCGCGATTGCTGCGGTGGGGATCCCCGTGGTCATCTACAACATCCCCGGCCGGTCGGTGCTCAATCTCGATCCCACGGTACTGTCGGAGCTCGCCGGTATCCCCAACGTCGTCGCCGTCAAGCAGGCCAATGAGGACCTCGACGAGCTGCGCACGATCTGCGCCGCGGGCGAGCTCACCGTCTACGCCGGCAATGACGATCTGCTTCTGGCCGTCACCGAACTCGGCGGGGCAGGGGTCATCTCGGTCACGTCGCATTTGGCGGGCGAGGAGATGGGAGAGATCGTCGCCGCGGGTGCGGCTGGCGATTTGGACCGCGCTCGGCAAATCGATGCCGGCCTCCAGGATCTTTATGCTGCGTTGTTCGTGACCTCGAATCCGATCCTCATTAAGGCGGCGCTCGAAATGCTTGGTCTGATTCCCTCGGACCGGATGCGGTTGCCACTGGTACCCGCAAGCCCGGTGCAACGCCACATTCTGCAGAGCGTGTTGGAGCAGCGCGGTGCGCTTGCCCGTGGCTAGTCCCGTGCGCGTCATCGCCTTGGGCGGCACGGGCGAGATCGGCCGCAACATGTACGTCGTCGAACACGAGGGTCGCCTCGTGGTCATCGACTGCGGTGTTACCTTCCCGAAGCCCGACCAGCTCGGTGTCGATTTGGTGCTGCCGGACTTCAGCTATGTCCAGGAGCGCGCCGACCAGTTAGAGGCCGTCATCCTCACCCACGGCCACGAGGACCACATCGGCGCCCTGCCGTATTTCCTGCGTGCGATCGGCAACGTGCGCGTGCTGGGTCCACGCTTTGCCCTGGGTCTTGTGCGCGCAAAGCTCGATGAACACCGTGTGCTCGACCGTGCCGAGCTGATTGAGGTCGGTACCGGCCCGGGGCCCCAGTTGGGTCCATTCCGGACCGAATTCATCCCCCTGACCCACAGCATCCCTGACTGTCTGGCGGTGGCGCTGCACACCTCGGCCGGAACGGTCGTGCACACCGGCGATTTCAAGTTCGATCACACACCCGTCGCCGGCGCACCGAGCTCGGATATCCCGACCCTTGCGCGCCTCGGTTCCGACGGGGTGACGCTCCTTCTGGCCGACTCGACCAACGCCGAAGAACCCCCGGAGCCACAGACCGAACTCTCGGTAGGGCAGCAGATGCGGCGGGTCATGGCCACCTGTGCGGGGCGCGTGATTGTCACGACCTTCAGCTCGCACATTCACCGTATCCAGCAGATCATGGAAGCCGCCTATGAGGACGGGCGGGTGGTGGCACTCGTCGGACGCTCGATGTCGCGAAACATCGGGATCGCCACCAATCTCCAGTGCCTTCGGACGCCACCGGAGACCCTGGTGCGCATCAACGACCTGGACGGGTACCGCCCCGATGAACAGGTCATCATCTGCACTGGGTCCCAGGGCGAACCGCTCGCCGCGCTTTCACGGATGGCCCGCGGTGAGCATCACCAGATCACGATTCAAACTTCAGATACGGTCATCTACAGCTCGCGCACCGTCCCGGGCAACGAGCTGGCGGTCAACGACACGATCAACCGCCTCGTGCGGATCGGCGCAGACGTAATCACCAGCAAATCCGATCCCCGCATCCACGTCTCAGGTCACGGGACTTCAGGTGACCTGCTGTGGATGCTGCAGCTGCTGCGCCCCAAGTTCTTTGCACCCATTCACGGGGAGCGCCGCCACCAGCGTGCCCACGGGGATCTCGCGCGCGCGCTGGGCACCCCGGAGGACCACATCTTTTTGCTCGACAACGGCGATGTCCTGGAGGCGAGCTCCGACCACGCCGCGGTTGTCGACCACGTGGCCGCCGGGGTCACCTATGTCGATGGCACTGGGGTCGGCGATGTTGGGGACGAGGTGTTGCGCGACCGACGCCACTTGGCCGATGACGGCGTCATCGTGATCGTTGCGAGCATTGAATCGGACACCGGTCGTCTGATCGGAGAGCCCGAGGTCATTACGCGCGGCTTCTCGATCGCCGACGCCGAGTTGGTCGAAGAAGCCCGCCTGGAGATCGAGCGAAGCATCAGCGTCTCATCAAGCAACCGTGTTACCGAAGTCGCGGTGCTGCAGCATCAACTCCATGACGCGGTCGCGTCGATCGTCCGCAAGCGCACCGGTCACCGGCCGATGGTGCTGCCGGTGATCGTCGAAGCCTAAGCGTCGGCACGCGTGCGAGGGGAGTTGTGCATCCCCACGCGACACCAGCGGGCACGCCGATGGTCGCGACACGGTGCGTCGCGACCATCGCTTCCACCCACCGCGCGCCCGACGCTCCCCGCCGGGCACCGAGAGCGGTACTACGACGTGGCGCCGGCAAACTTGGCGGCGACCGCGTTCCAATTGACCACGTTCCACCATGCGGCAAGGTAGTCCGGGCGACGGTTCTGGTAGTTCAGGTAGTAGGCGTGCTCCCATACGTCAATCCCGAGAATCGGGGTCTTGCCCTCTGAGATGGGGGAGTCCTGGTTCGGCGTCGAGACCACTGCCAGCGTGCCAGCGTCCACGACCAGCCATGTCCATCCCGAACCGAAGCGACCCACACCAGCGGCGTTGATGAGTTTCTTGAGCTCGTCGACACTCGTGAACGTGCGCTCGATGGCGGCGAGCAGGGCGCCTGTCGGGTCCCCGCCACCGTTCGGGCCCATGATCTCCCAGAACAGCGAGTGGTTGTAGTGCCCACCGGCGTTGTTGCGCACCGGGCCCTGCTTGGCGGCCGGAAGGGTGTCGAGCTTGCGCAGCACCTCTTCCACGGGTGCGTCAGCGAGCGCGGTGCCCTCGAGTGCGGCGTTGGCGTTGGTGACGTAGGCCTGGTGGTGTTTGCCGTGGTGGATTTCCATTGTGCGCGCATCGATATGCGGCTCAAGGGCATCGAAGCCATACGGCAGTGGGGGGAGCTCAAACGGCATTCCTGGAGTCTCCTTGGTGGTAGTCGAGAAAGTGCGCTACCGGGAACGCTAGCGCGCCGGGGACCCCGCGGCACCGGCGTCCTGCGAAACATCTCCGGTGAATGGCCGTCCGTGCGGCACCGTTCGGTGCACCGAACCCCCAAATTCCATCGTCGTTCATCGACAACCGGCAGGAAACTGGTGCCCCATCGCAAACTTCAACCCCAGAACGTCAACAGGGTCAGACAACGGTCCGATCCACGCAGGAGGGTGCTTGACCCCGGTCACCGCGAAGAAGCCGCGTCCCAAGAGTTCTCGGTCGGCGCCACGCCGCCCCGCACCGCCAAGACATCCCCACCAGCGCCGGGAGCTCATCGGGCTGGTCCTGGTGGGCATCGGTGTCCTGTTGGCCGCCCAAATCTACTTGGGTTTCGGTGTCGGACCGCTCGGCGGCTGGCTCGAGCAACTACTGCGTCTGGTCGTCGGCCGACTGGTGCTGGTCTTGCCCCCGATGCTGGCCGCGCTCGGTGGGGTATTTGTATTTGACGAGGATCTGCTGCACTTGGCCGCCATCCGCGTGGGTTCAGTCGTGCTCACCCTCAGTCTGTGTACGTTGCTCGCGGCCGGCATGTTCGGAATTGGTGGCGCTCCGCACACCGGGTGGTTCCGGCCGCCCATCATGGAGATGCGTGGCGGTGCCGTAGGTGAGTCAGTGTGGTTTGGAAGCGCCCATACGGTCGGCTCGCTCGGCACCGGAATGCTGGTCGTACTCGGACTCCTCGCGGGCCTTGTGATGATCACCGGCGCATCGGTCGGCCGCACCCTGCGCAGGTCAGGAGTAGGAGCCGCCACCGCCAGCCGTCACGTCGGGCGGGGGATGGCCACCGCCATCCGCGGAAGCCAGCACATCACCCGCCACGTGCGCGACGCGCTGGACTACGACGAGCTCGATCCCGGTCCGTCCTTGGAGCGCACCTCACCGGTGGAGATCACCGACTACCACCTGATCGACGGTGCCGACTATTACCCGGACGTGTTCGATCTACCATCGACGATGCCGCCGTCTCCGGCCTTGGTGAC
>JADGPH010000277.1 GCA_017882555.1 Thermoleophilia bacterium | reverse complement strand
TCGCGCTTCTTGTTGTTCGTGTTGAGGCTCGCCGCGTCGATCGTCAGTTCGATCGCGGGTGTCTTGTACAGCTCGAGGGTGCCGTCGTAGCGCTCAAACTTTCCTTTCACGGTCGCCAGGCCCCAGAAGTTGGGGACGTGGAACTCGACGCTCGAGCGCGTCGGATCAATCCGCCAACGGATACGGTCGACTTCGGGAATGGCATTCGGGTCAGTCGCATCGGTGCTCATCGAAGGTCTCCTAATCGTCGGCTGCGAGCGATACCGTCAGCCTCGCGCGCGAGTTGGTGAGGCGTCCTCACCGGATCCGCGTGATTTCTGCGCTGACAGGGATCGGGCTTGCCTCAGGGAGCGCTTCGAGCACGTCGAATTCCTTGGTCGAGAGATCGAGCGGTCGTCTGTCGCGGCTTGCCGTGCGCGCGATTTGGTCAGGCTCGGTTCCGGCCGCGCGCCGGGGCGCGGCGCTTGGAAGTGGGCTTACGGCGGGCGAGCCCGCCGACACCGAGGACGAGCTCAGGGAGTGGAACGGTTTGGAGAGCTAGTCGTCGGCGCCGAGCGCGGGCCCGCGACGCGCTCGGTGGGCGCGTTGGCGGCGGTCAGCATGGGGATCTCGCCGGATCGTCGTTGTCGGTGATCATCCGGCAGAGGTGTCGCCGTGCACGGCGGGGAGACCACGGGCCAGGGACAACCACCTCTTAGCTGCTAGCAGCTAGACGCAGAGGATCGGATGACCGTCAGCCGAAGCATGTGCGCCAGTCAGGATTGTCCTGCGGCCATCGCGAGGGTCAGGACGTTCATGTTGCCAGTCGCCCATTGGAGGGTGAAGGTCAGTCCGGCGATCCGCCAGCCGTCGGGGGTCCGTGTGAGCTGGTAGTCGTGGCGGCCGCCGACCGTCCACATGGGGCCGCCCGACGCGTTGGCGAGCACGTGCGTGCCCATCATGTTGGCCGCGCAGGTCGCCTGATCGCCGTTGAGGCTGACCACGTGATTGGTGATCTGGTGGTGGACTGCGTCCATGTTCTGCAGCGTTTGGCGCCATCCCTCGACGAACTGCGCGACAGGAGCGGTGTATGGCTCGCCGCCGGTGAGGGAGGTGCGGTCGTGGTAGACCGTGTCGGTGAACAGGTGCCCCATCGCGTCCCAGTCCTTCGAGTCGATCGTGAGCGAGAGGCGTCCGATCAGCTCGAGGATCGCGAGGCGGTCCTCGGTCTCGGTTGTGCTGGAATCTGACGTGGTGGTGGTCATGCTAGCTCCTTGGGTTGTCTCCGCGAACCGCTGAGATCGTCCGCGAGATTGCGGACTGCTTGACTTCCAATCGGGACGGCTTGTTCCTCTACAAGTACGCGTCGAACATGCCGAACGATCCGGCGATTACGCATCGCCGGATCCGGGTGATTCGCGCAACCGGCACATGTTCCGATCGCCGTTCTCGCGAGAGACGATGCAGGTCGCACCTTGCGCTGACAGCGATCAGCGGCCCGAACGACTGAAGGTGCGTGGCCATGAGATTCTCCCCGTCGGCGGCCACCGGAAAGCCCCGCGGGCTTCACCCTAACTTGACTATCTATCTAATTAGCTAAGCCGGGGTGTGCGTATGGCGCTGGCGGTCGATTTCACCCCGGACCGATCGATGGTCGCGGGGCCGAAGCCGACGATCTCGATGGTGTCGCCCGGATTGCACAGTCTGATTGCCTCGGTCTCTCGCCGTAGCAGCAGGCGTAGCTGCACGAACGCGCCGATGCCCAGGACGGCAGGAATCCATAGTTCGATCACGCGGTAGAGCAGGACCGCCGCGGTCGCGGTGAGAGCGGGCACCCCGTAGAGGACGAGCGCTCCGACGAGCCCGAGCTCGGTCCCGCCGATCCCGCCGGGAACCGGAAGCCAGTTACCGAGCTGGCCGATCAGGTAGGCCATCCAGATGATCGCCAGCTCCGGCGAGGCTCCCACCGCCCGAAAGCTCGCCCAGAAAGCGAGCTGGTCGAAGGCTAAGAACCCCACCAGTCCCATGAGCAGGAGCGGGTTACCTCGCCTGAGTTGATGTAGCGCCTCATCGATGCCATCGGATGTGGCTGACAGCCACGGAGCGAGGCGGACCCATCTCGACCCCTCTCCCTGCCGCCGGATCCGCGCCTCGGTCCCGCGGGCCAGTCGGCGCACGGTGAGCGTCGCGGCGATTGCTCCCGCGGCGACAACCGCGGGGAGCACGGTGATAAGTAGCCCGCCGCCGCCAGGCAGGACCCCTGTCGCCAGGCCGGCGCCCAGGAGCAAGAGCATCCCTACGGGCACAGCACTCGTGAGCAAGAAGAACGCGATCGTCTTGCGTGCGATCTCGTCAGCGGGCATCCCGCCCCGGCGAAGCGCCCAGACCCCAAGCGCCAAGCTGCCTGCGCCTCCGAGCGGGAACAAGGAGCCGGCGCCCTCCTCGGCGACCCCGATCTTGTAGCTCGTGGCCCAGCTCATCCGCGTGCAGAAAACGGCCCGGAAGGCCGGAACGTAGGCCAGCACCGACAGCACCTCGAACGCGCAACCGATCACGATCCAGGCCGGCCGCGCATGGGCAAACCGGCTACGCAACTCCCCCAGCCCCGGCGCGAGAGTCACGACCACCACCGCGATCGCGACCAACCCACCGAGTCTCAGCAGTCCGCGCCTGAGTCGGTGAGGCGAGACATCGCCCGGGAGCGGCTCGGGATCCGCGACCGGCGACACATCGCTCATCTCGGCGACTATGGGTTGGTCTGCTTCCCGCATGCCCTTCTGCGGCGACGCCTCGTCCGGGGGTGGGCGGTAGGTGACCACGGCCGCCTGAGTGCACCGCGGTTAGTTCTCATCACGGATGCCGCGCTGTGGTGCGGGCACTGGCGGATCTGGTGGTCTGGCGTCTGAATTGGGCCGCGCAGATGATGACGACTACAAGCCATGGATCGCCGGCGCCCGTCGCGCGCCTACCGGTCGCGGTGGACTTCGCGGAGCGACGATAACCTCAACACCGCTCACAACCGCATCAGGAGTACACGGGCGTGGCGTCAATGTAGCTGCGGTACTCCGCAACCAAGCCGTCCCGGAGCCGGAACACGTTGCAGCAGGGAAGGCCTCTCCCCCGTCCAGGCGCGTGTACTGCACATCGAACTCGGCGATCAAGGCGTCCCCGTCGCTCCAGACGTTCAGCACCTCATGCCGAAAGCCCGCGACAGACGCGAGGAACGCGTTGACCGCCTCGACGAACGCGGACTCGCCCTGGACCGGCTCTGCGCTGCCCAGGCGCAGGCGCACATCATCGGTCATGAACGCGGCCAGCGCCGAGACATCCTTGGAGTCGAAGGCGGCGAACATCTGGCGGACGTGGTCGGTGGGACTCATGGCCTCCTGCTGGGGTTTACCATTTGCTCGGAGGCCCTTGGGGCGATCGCACCCCGCGAGATGTCGTCGCTTTCTCGCGACGACTCTCTTGGGAATCGCGATTCGGATCGCGCGTTCTGCGCGGGCCACGGCGGGCGAGCTCAGCTCGAACCGCCGCCACCTCGCTGCGATCAGTTCGCAAGGGTTCCGTCGAAGTCGATCGTGGCGTGTGTGCCATCGCAGAACGGCTTGTTCGAAGAGTGTCCGCAACGGCACATCACCATCGGGTCGGGATGTTCGATCACATGCCCGTCCGGGGCGGTGAGGACCACGGGGCCGGAGACCATGTAGGGGCCGTTTTCGGTAGGGGTGATGGTGACGTCGGACATGGCGGTGACCTTTCTTAGTAGATCTTGATGGTCTTGGAGAAGGGGAGTTCGCGGATGCGAGTGCCGGTGAGCGCCGCGATCGCGTTCGCGAGCGCGGGAGCGACCGAGGGGACGCTGACCTCGCCGACTCCGCTCGGTGGCTCGGTCGAGTCGATCAGGTGCACCTCCATCTGCGGGACTGAGCGCATCCGGATCACGGGGTAGGCGTCGAAGTTCTGGGTGACGATGTCGCCGCCCTCGCCGAGGACGATCTCGCCCCACGACGCCGCGCTCAGCCCCCAGAGCAGGCCGCCCTCCACCTGCGCGCGGATCAGGTCGGGGTTGACGTTCCGCCCACAGTCGAGCCCGAACACGATCCGGTCGACGTGGACCCGGCCACGGTCGTCAAGCGAGACCTCCGTGACCTGAGCGCTGTAACCGAGGAAACCCGAGCTCGTGAT
>JADGPH010000276.1 GCA_017882555.1 Thermoleophilia bacterium | reverse complement strand
CGCGCAATCTGGCCAAGACCGTCACCGTCGAATAGCGAGCCGCGATGTCGGTGATCGGCGTTGGGATCGATCTGATCGAAATCGATCGCATTGCACGCGCCCTCGAGCGCCGGCCACGCTTCGCCGAGCGCTGCTTTACCCCGGGCGAGGCCGCCTATTGTCGGTCGCGTGCCTACCCTGCCCAGCATTTTGCCGCTCGATTTGCCGCCAAGGAGGCCGTCGGGAAGGCGCTGGGCATCGGCATGACGCGTTGGACGGAGGTCGAGGTCGTGCGCCACGGTGGGCCGCCGCGCGTTGCGCTTGCGGGGCGCTACGCACAACGCGCCGCGGATCTTGGCGCCACACAGATCTTGATTTCACTTACACACAGCCGGGGCACGGCCGCCGCGGTCGCCGTAGTGGAGGGTGCTGAAGGTCAATAAGTACGAGGTTGGTGCGCTGTCGTCGTAGGATGTGGGTGTGCCCACCGCTCGTTCCCGCATCGCGCAACCCATTCTCGGCGTCGTGCCCCTGTTTGGTGCCGCCGCCCTTCGTGATGCCGACGCGGAGGCGACCAGCCGTTTTGGTATCCCGTCGCTGCTGTTGATGGAACGTGCGGGCCTTGAGAGTGCACGGGCAATCCTCGAACGGTTCCCCGATGCCCGGCAGGCAACCGTGTTAGTGGGCACAGGCAACAATGCCGGCGACGGGATGGTCGTGGCACGCCATTTGTCCGAGGCCTCGTGGCTGGTACAGGTGATCTCGGTCGACGGCCTGGCACCCACGGCCAGCGATGCCCAGGCCATGAGCAGCGTCGCGCTGGCGCTCGGCGTCGCGCTTGAACCGTTCGATCCCGGGGCGGTGCGCCTGGAGGGCGCGGTATTGGTCGATGCGTTGCTCGGTACCGGCACCCGCGGTGCCCCCCGCCCGCCACTGGACGCGGTGGTTGCCTGGGCGCAGGACTGGCCGGGGCCCGTCGTTGCCCTGGATATCCCCAGCGGCGTCGATGCCGATTCGGGTCGCGTGGGCGGCCGGTGCATTAGTGCGGATCTGACGGTGACCTATCACGCGGACAAGCCGGGCCTGCACGTGCATCCCGGTCGCGAGCACGCGGGCGAGGTTGTCGTGGTCGACATCGGGATCCCGAGCGCCGTGCGTTCGGAACCGCTGGCGTGGTTGGCGCACGCGAGCACGGCCGCGGGTATCCCCGCCAAGTCGGCGGCCGGTGAGAAGTACGCAGCGGGCGCGATCTTGGTGGTCGCGGGAGCCCCCGGACTGACCGGGGCGGGCGTGCTGTGTGCCGAGGCCTGCCTGCGCGCTGGTGCCGGTTTGGTCGTTGCCGCGGTGCCGGCTGCGGTACAGCCGCTGATGGCACCCATGATGCGCGAAGTGATGTGTGCGCCGATTCCGGACGTGCAGGGGTGTCTCGGGCCGGCGTCGGTTGAGGACGTGCTTGCGCAGGCTCAGCGCACCACGGCGATTGCACTGGGACCCGGCATCGGACGTGACGCCGCAACGACCGACGCGGTGCTTGGCCTTGCGGGGCGGATCACTCAACCGCTCGTCATCGACGCGGACGGGCTCTGGCATTTGGTGGGGCATCTGGACGTAGTTCAGGCGCGGTCAGCGCCAACCGTGCTCACTCCGCACGCGGGCGAGGCGGCGCGGCTGCTCGGGTGCGGGCGTTCCGAGGTTGACGAAGACCGGCTTGCGGCCGCGCTCAGCCTCTGCAATCAGAGCGGCGCAGTTGTCGTGCTCAAAGGCCCCGGAACGATCGTGTGTGGCCCGGAGGGCGGCGTGTATGTAGCCGCGGACGGCGGGTCCGAGTTGTCGACCGCCGGCTCGGGCGACGTCCTGACCGGGATCATCGCGGCGGCGCTCGCCAAGCAGATGGATGCGACCCATGCCGCGATCGCCGCCGTTTGCGCGCATGCGTCGGCCGGACGACTGACGGGTCGCGGTGATGGGATGGTGGCGGGCGATCTGATTGCCGCGATTCCCGCGGCGATTCAGGCCGCCCGCGCGTTGGCGGGCCAGGGGTATCGGTGATCGGAACGGTCGAGCGCGCACATGCGCGGATTGATCTCGCCGCCATCGCGCAAAATGTGCGTCGTGTCGTGGAGGTTGCCGGAGCCGCTCAGGTGATGGCGGTCGTCAAGGCGGACGCGTACGGGCACGGGGCGATCGCATGTGGTCGCACCGCCATCCGAGCGGGTGCGACCGCACTCGCGGTCCACACCGTCGCCGAGGCCGAGCAACTACGGTCACACGGCCTCACCGTGCCGATGCTCGTCATGGGGCCCCTGATCGGACCGGAGTGGGCGCGTGCGGCGGCGGCAGGCGTCGAGACCGTTGCCTGGACCCCCGAAGGGGTCCTTGCCGCCACCGCCGCGGGTGTGGTGGGGGTGCATCTGGAGTTGGATTCCGGGATGGGTCGCCTGGGTGCCCAACCTGCGGATGTCGCCGCCCTTGTCGAGGCGGCCACGGGCGCCGCGGCGAATGTGGTCGGGATCATGACGCACTTTGCGACCGCCGATGACCGTGACGGGGAACAGGCAGGGTTTTTCCGGGAGCAGCTGGTGCGCTTTCGTGCCGCGGCCGCCACCTTGCAGGCAACGTATCCTGGGGCCCGGATTCACGCTGCGAATTCCGCAGCGACATTCCGTGATCCGCGAGCGGGGTTCGACATGGTGCGATGTGGGATTGCGCTCTACGGGTGCTCGCCCTTTCATGAGGACCCGTCCGCGCTTGGATTGGTGCCGGCAATGAGCGTGGTCTCGTACATCGCCATGGTGAAGACCATCCGTTCGCGGGACAGCGTTGGGTATGGGCGCACGTGGCGCGCGCAGCGGGGGACGCAGGTGGGTCTGGTCCCGGTCGGATACGCCGACGGATACGCACGCGCCCTCGGCAACAATGCGGAGGTGCTCGTCAACGGTCGCCGCGTACCGGTCATCGGCGCGGTCTCGATGGATCAGCTGACGGTGGATCTCGGGCCGGAGGGTACCGAGACGGTCGGGACCCCAGTGGTCCTCTTGGGGGCTCAAGGTCCCGAACGTATTACTGCCGAAGAATTGGCTGAGCGCCGCCGGACGATCAACTACGAGATCACCTGCGGCATCGGGCAGCGTGTTCCTCGGGTGCACCTGGGGTGAGTATCGAGCGCCTGCGCGCGCCACTTGTGGCACTGGGCGACGATGCGTGGATTGTGGGGGGTGGCCTGCGTGATGCGCTGGCGGGCCGACCGGTGGCCGACGTGGATATCGCCGTGGCCGGTGACCCCGGTGCGGCCGCTGCACGGCTCGCCCGCGCCCACCGCGCCAGCCGATTCCCGCTCTCGTCGGAGTTCGGCGCATGGCGTCTTTCCGGCGGTAGCTTGCCGATGCCGGTGGACATTACGCCGATTCAAGGGGGCAGTCTCTACGCGGACCTCGCGCTTCGTGATCTGACGGTCAACGCCATGGCGGTGCCCGTCGTCGGCCCGCCCGAGATCATCGATCCGCACGGTGGTCAGGATGACCTCGCCGCCCGGCGGCTTCGTTCGGTCGGTGCGTCGGCATTTACGGCAGATCCGGTGCGCATCCTGCGCGTGGCGCGGTTGGCCGAGCAATTGGGCTGCGCCGTCGAGCCAGATACGGCCCGCCGTGCGCGTGATGCAACCCCGCAGTTGTGGTCAAAAGCGCCGGAGCGACTCCGCGATGAGCTGTACCGCATGATGTGCTTGCCACGGGCATGGCAGGCGTTTGCACAGCTCGATGCACTCGGTGGACTCGGCGCCCTGCTGCCCGCGTGGGAACAGTCGCGGGGCCTCGACCAGAGCGACTACCACCACAAGGATGTAGTTGGCCACACGCTCGAGGTCGTTGAGCACATCTGTGCGCTCCGCGATGATCCGACTGCGGTGTTCCGCGCCGACGGGGCGGCGGTCGCCGAGATCCTCGACGAGCGGCTGGCCGATGGACTCATGCGGGGGCAGGTGTTGGCGTTGTCGGGCCTGTTGCACGACATGGGCAAGCCCGCGACCCGTGGTCAGCTGCCAAACGGACGCGTGACGTTCTTGGGGCACGACCGGGTCGGTGCAGATCTTGCCGGCACGCTTCTGGGTCGTCTCCGTACGGCGACGCGGGTGCGGGACGCGGTCGTGATGTGCGTGGCCCAGCATCTGCAGTTGGGATTCCTGGTGCACCGCCAACCATTGTCGTTGCGCCGTATCGATGGGTATCTCCAACTCACTGAGGTTGCACCCGTGGAATTGATTCTGTTGACGGTGGCGGATCGCCTGGCCACCCGTGGCCAGCGGACGGCCGAGATTCAGATCACGCGGCACCTCGAGGTGGCCCGACAGGTCATGCGAGCTCATCTTGCTCTCCGCGCCCGTGGTCCGATTGCTTCCCCTATCCCCGGGGATGTGCTTGCGGCCCGGCTGGGGAGGGCTCCAGGCCCATGGTTGGCCCAGGCGTTGGCAGCCATTCGCGTCGAGCAACTGGCCGGCCCGATCACTGCGCAGCGGGCGATGGCGACCGCCGTGCGCTGGTTGCGTGAACATCCTGGCGCGGATGGGCCCGAGTGAGCCCGCAGCCCGCAGCCGCCCCTGATCTCCCAATGGGGTATCTGGCCGCGCCGGGATCCCGGTAAGGTGGCGGTCATGGTTCGGTTGACGCGCATCTATACCCGTTTGGGCGATGGCGGCGATACGCACTTGGGCAATTTGCGCCGCGTGCGGAAGACCGATGCCCGTGTCTGCGCCGTTGGGGACGTTGACGAGGCCAACAGCGCGATTGGCCTGGCCCGGACCCACATCCTGCCGGTGGAGGTCGATGCGTGGCTCGCCGGCGTTCAAAACGATCTGTTTGATCTCGGGGCAGATCTCTCAGTTCCGGAACCGTCGGAGCCCGACGGGGTCAGTCGGCTGCGGATCACCCCAGCTCAGGTCACGCAACTGGAGCGGTGGTGTGATGCGGCCAACGATCGCCTGGAGCCGCTGGCGAGCTTTGTCCTGCCTGGAGGTTCACCCGGGGCGGCCTCTCTGCATCTTGCGCGGACGATTTGTCGACGCGCCGAGCGCTCGGTGATCGCGCTCGCGGATCGCGAGCGGGTCACAGCCGAAGCCGTCCAGTATCTGAATCGGCTTTCCGACCTACTGTTCATTCTCGCGCGAACGTGCAACGTGGACTCGGGCGGAGATGTCTTGTGGAAGCCCGGCGGCGGGCGTCCGACCGAGGGCGACTAGTACCGACGCGCGCCGAGGTAGGTGGTCCGCCAGGGAGTGCCGTACAGGGACGCGATCCGGACAAGTTGTCCCGGACCCGGGGCATGGATGAACACGCCCGCCCCGAGGTACAGCCCAACGTGGTCGACGGTGCCGGATCCGCCGCCAAAGAACACCGCATCGCCGGCGCGGAGCGCGAGTGGGGCGATCGGCGTGCCGGTTCCGTACAGTCCGGCAACAGTTGCTGGCAGCGAGACACCTTGGTCTTGGAAGACCGTCTGAACAAGTTGGGCGTCGGTGAGGCCGTCAGGATTGTCCGCGAAGTTCGGGACCCCCAACAGGCCCATTGCGGCTTGCGCCGCGGCGGGGCCTTCGGTGCCTGGCGCCGGCGGCGGTGGGACGAGCGACAGTAGTTGGGTCGCGGTGCCGGTGATCACCGGTGCAGCGGGGTTTCCGCCCAAATCGGCAAAGTAGCGACCGACGTTCGCTTGCCAGTTGTTGTTGAGGTTTAGCGGATCGTTGGCGACGCCCAATGGTGCCCATCGTGCTTGGATCTGCGCGATCGTGACCAGGCCGGACCCGCGGTAGAGGGGTCCACCAAGGGTGTTGGCGGCGCCCTGGATCGCCGCGCTCCAGCTCGGGAAGCGTAGGCTCGGGCCGAGCCCGAAGGGGTTGTGGATCGCCTGCGACGGTCCGTAGGTGCCAAAAGAGGTCTCGGCACCACTGATTGCGACGAGGACGCGCGGATCGATCCCCACGGCCTCACCGTCGGCCACGAAGATGGCGCCCAGTCCAGCCAGCGGGCTGTGCTGCGTGCCGAGAAACGTGTCGATCTGCGACGCGGTCGGACCCGCGGCCGGCAGGCTGGCCGCGTTCATCCCCGCAATCAACGGTGGGGTCTGCAGGCCGTTGAGCGCCAGCGTCGACGCGGTGCCCTGCGACGCGGTCGCTGCGCTTATTTGCGCTTCGGCCGCAATCAGCCTGACCAGCGTGCGCTGCTGGATCGCCAGACGTGCGACCAGTGCGGTCTTACGGGATTGGAGTTGGGCCTGCTGGGCGGTGAGGGACCCGATCGTCGCGGGGTCGGTGGCCGAAAACAGCTCGGTCCGAACGGAGGCGAGCGTTGCCGAGGTCGCGTCGATGAGGTCCTGGGTCGCGAGCACGTCGGCTTGGGCGGCCTGCGCTGTCGGGGACGGCGGGACCGCAAGGACCGACGGCGAGGAGGATGCGGGCCTCGACACGCCCAGCAGCGGTTGCGCACCGGCGATCGGTGCGGCCACGAGCGCAGCAGCGAGGACTGCGGCGATGCGGGGAGAGGTTGTGCGTCCGTTCGCCATACACTCTGCGTATCGCCAGATCACAACGCCGGCTTGAGTCCGGTGCCGCCAGGTCGGCGTGGAGTACCCTCAGCAAATGCCAATCGCACTGTTGAT
>JADGPH010000275.1 GCA_017882555.1 Thermoleophilia bacterium | reverse complement strand
TCACCCGGGCAATCGCCGACGCCGCCTACCGCCGAGGGGCCAAATACGTAGATGTCGCGTACTTCGACCCCTATGTCAAACACTCGCGGCTGCAGCACGCCGCTGAGGACACCCTGGGCTGGGTGCCGCCGTGGATCGGCCACCGGATGCTGGATCTCGGCGAGATGCGGTCGGCCCACATTTCCCTCTCCGGACCCGCGGCCCCAGGACTGATGGATGACATCGACCCGGGGCGGGCGGGAAAGGACCGCCTTCCCCAGATCCCCGAGACCCTGCAGATGATTCACAAGGGTTATCTGAACTGGACCGTCGGACCCGGGCCAACACCGGCGTGGGCACAGTTGGTGTACCCCGACCTGGACCCCGCGGCCGCGTACACGCGGCTCTGGGAAGAACTCGGACACATTCTCCGCCTGGATAAGCCGGATCCGGTGGCCGCATGGCGAACTCGCAGTGCGGAGCTGATCGCCACCGCCAAGCGGTTGACAAGTCTGCGCCTGGATGCGCTGCACTTCCGCGGACCCGGCACCGACCTGCGCGTCGGCCTGCTGCCCGGATCGCTCTGGATCGCCGCGGCCATGACGACGGCCGATGGCATCCCATTTGCGCCGAACCTCCCTTCCGAGGAGGTCTTCACGACTCCCGATCCGGCGCGTACCGAGGGCCATGTCCGCGCGACCCGTCCGCTCGACGTCGCCGGCACGGTAATCACCGGACTCGAAGCCCGGTTCGAGGGCGGCCGAATCACCGATATTCGCGCGGTCGCCGGAGGCGATCTTCTGGCGGGACGATGCGCAATGGACGAGGGTGCCGCGCGCCTGGGTGAGGTGGCGCTCGTCGACGCCAGCGGCCGCATCGGCCCACTCGGAACCGTATTTTTCGACACGCTATTGGATGAAAACGCCGCCAGCCACATCGCGGTCGGCGCGGCGTACCCGGACGCCGTGGCCGAGAGCGACCAGGATCGGATGAACCACTCCACCATCCACATCGACTTCATGATCGGCGCCCCGGACGTCGATGTCACCGGAATCACTCAGGACGGTGCCGAGATCCCCGTGCTCATCGCCGGGCAGTGGCGGATGTAGGTGCCGCGCACGATGCCCACCGACCCGAGGGAGATCTCACACGACCCGCACCAGGTCGGCTAACTGGTCGGGCGTGCTGTCGGCCGCCGCCCGGTTGCCCCGCGGGCGCAGTGCAAGACGTAGATGTCGATCGTGTGGTGATCGAATGCGTAGCGCGCGCACGATGCGGTGGTGAGATACGACTGGGTCTGCAGTGCGATCGGGCTGTGCAGCGATACATACCGGCCGGAGCCGAGTGCGGTCACGATCACGACATCGGGATTCGCGGCATGCAGCGCCGGTGGGTTCGCAAGCACAAACCACTCCGGGTAGGTCACCCCACCGACGGTGCGCTGCCGCAACACCACGACGTGCCAACGCGACGGATCCAGGTACGGGCTATAGGGGTCGAGCACTACCGTGTCCCCCGCCGGGACGTTGGCGTGAATCCACGCGAGGGCCTGTGCCTTTTGGTCGGTCAGTGAATTGCCCAATTCCCCCGCCGTTCCGTAGAGCGTCCAGGCGAGTGCCGCCACAAGCACCGCGGACATTCCGGCCGGCGCGAGGTTGCCCCACCTTGCCCGTGCGCGATCCCACACAGCGAGCCCGCCGAGGACCGCCAACACCGCCAGCGCCGGAACGAGCGGAAGCAGGTTGCGTTCAAATCGCACCACGACCGCTGACAGGACCGCGAAATAGGCGATCACAAAGATGCCGATAATGATGGCCTGGCGACGAGCACTGACCCACCAGAGTCCCAGCAGGCCCAACAAGAACAGCCCGAACGAATCGAAGATCCAGCGTGCGTTGGTCCCGAGCGAGTCCCCTTGGGCGCCGACATGGCCCGTTGAATAGTGGGTCTCATCAAAGTTCAGCCCCCGAAGCATCCCGTGAAAATCGAAGATCGCGTAGGGAGTCGTCAACACGAAGGCACCGAGTGCGACCGCGCCCGCCAGCACCAGTCGATTCCACCGTCGTGGCTCCGGACCGAGCAGATGCGCCGCGACCAGCGAGATGGCCACGAGCGCGCAGTTGTACTTGGATGACCCGGCCAAACCGATCATCGCCCCGGTAAATGCATAGGTGCGCCACGACGGAGTCCGGTAGGCCCAGAGAGCCCCGCACACCGCGAGCGTCGCGGTCAGGCCCGAGAGCGGGTCCGGCGTCATGTAGTAGGAGAACCCCACCGAGATCGGCAAGATCGCCACGAGCAGCGGGGTCAGCCACTGTGAACGACGATCGCCGCCTGCGAGCCTTGCCATCCACGCCGCCGCAGCCACCGTCGCGACGGACTCGACCACACACACCGCACGACCAATCACCAGGTACGGCGGGTGGGTAAGGCGACCGACCCCGGTCACCAGGATCCGCATCTGATTCGCGTCGGCTGCGCCGTGGACCCACCCGAACGCGGTACCGACCTTGACCGCGACCAGGTTGACCAGGGCCTGGATGTCGAACGAGAACGCCGGATACTGCCACTGACCGTGGTTCAGGGTGCCCTGCTGCACCATCTGACCGACCGCCAAGAGATTGGTGGGCTCGTCGGGGTGGTAGAGGTAGGGTAAGCCCCACCCGATCCCGACAAGATCCAGCACCGCAGCCCCGATCAGGACCAGCGCCAGCGCCACCCATAGGGATGGCAGCCGCCGGATACCGTGCATTATCGGCCGCTCATTGTCGCGTGGATCACGGCGAAGAACCCTAGCGAACCCGCCACAGACCCCCGTGAGGCGCACAGAACGTCCCATGCGATGTGGCCGCCGGGCCCCCGCACACCCCCCGGCCGGCCACCCTGGGCCAGACCGGGCATCGACTCGCGTGTCGCGCGAGGTCGCCATCGCGACCCCGTTGCACTGGTAGAGACGTGGTTGGTCGAGGTGGCGATGGTGCAGTAGACCGTCTGGGCCGGCCCGAAGATCACGATCAAAGGATGCGGTTCGGTGCGATTTCCTGGGCTCAGGCGCGGTCTACGCACCGCGGCCCACGACCCCGCATCGCACCGAGAACGGCGCATTTGCGGGCATTCTGCCCGAGGCGATAATCGGACATGCACCGGCTCATGGCGGTTCTGCAGACCCCCGCTTTCCCGCTTGGCCACCTCGCCGCGGCACCGTCGGACCTCGACGTGGGGCCCACGGTCGCTCGGGAGCGGGCGAGCGAACGCGAACCCGCAGTTGTCTTCACCGGATCGAGCATCCTCAACTCGGGAAAGACGCTGGAGCGTGCTCAGAGTGACACGTCGGATCGCACCCTGGCCAGCGCGTGAGTGACCCAGACGTCATTACGCGGCGAAGGACCACCCGTGTGCAGGCCCGTCTCGTAGCGCGCCCGGCAGGATTCGAACCTGCGACCCACAGATTAGAAGTCTGTTTGCACCCGACCGAAGCGCTTTGACTGGCGCGATCCGGTCACCTCAGATAACCGTTGGAACGGCTGTCTCGGTCTGATTTGGTACCCAAAGCGGTACCCACGAGCCTGTGGTACCCACGTGGTACCCACGGGCGCTACGATGCGCTCTGCCCCCAAAAAGATGCCCCCGCGCGAGTGACGTCGCCGAGGGCGTGGACACAGCGAAGGAAACCGCCATGTCAACACCGAACCCTAGCGCCGCGATCGTCATCCGCCCACATGGTGGGCAGGCGTTCTACGAGGCCAAGTTCCGCCACGACGGCAGGCAAATCAAGCGCCGCATCGGACCCGCCTGGGTCGATCTCGACCCGGAGACCGGGGAATGGCTCCCGCGCCGCGGGCGCGTCGCAGACAGGTGGTTCGACGAGCGTCGGGCGCACGTCGTCGCCGCCGAGATCGTGGCGCGTCACGTCGCAGAGGCCGACGACCAGGAGCGCGTACATCGAGAGCGCCGGACCAACGGCGCGAGCTTCCGGGAGGTCGCCCATGCGTATCTGGGCTGGCTCCAGGACATCAAGGGCGCAAAGCCTTCCACGCTGGCCGACTACCGCTACCTGCTCGCCGAGCCCGGCGTCCCCAAGAAGCGCGGCGAGGGCGTCCTTGCCGGACACATCATGGCCGCGCTCGGAAACCGACCCGCCGCCAAGATCACCACGCGCGAGGTCGAGGACCTCTTGACGTCGATCGCCGCCACGGGGGTCTCCGCGCGCACGGTCAACCGGCACCGCGCGATCGTCGCGGCGGCCTTCAACTACGGCACCCGTGAGTCGACATTCGGTCTCCCGGCCAACCCTGCCAGAGCCGCCGACAAGCGCCGTGAGCCGCATCCTGGCCCGCTGGTCTACTACCGCGTCGAGGAGGTCGAGGCGCTGGCGCGCGCATTCGCCGATGGTCTGCACCGCACCGCCAGGGAGTACGCCGTCTCCGACGCCGTGGGCGAGGTCCAGCGCTCCGAGGACCTCCAGGACGCCGAGATGGTGCGTGTGTCCGCGTACGCCGGACTGCGGCTCGGAGAGCTGCTGGCGCTGCGCTGGCGCGACGTCGACTTCGATGGGCACGTCATCACGGTCGGCCGCGCGATGAGCGCCGGGGTCGAGACGTCGACCAAGTCGGGCCGCGTGCGCCGGGTGCCCCTGACCGACCAGGCCGCCGCTGCGCTCGATCACGTCAGCCGCCGCTCGGACTTCACCGATCCCGACGAGCTGGTGTTCTGCAACACGCTCGGCAGGACGCTCGACCACTGGGCGCTGCGTCGCCGCTACCGGCGCGCGCAGAAGGCTGCTGGCCTGCGACCCCTGCGCTGGCACGACCTGCGCCACACCTACGGCTCACTGCTGGCCGCCCACGGCGTTGATCTGGTGACAATCCAGTCGGTCATGGGCCACAGCGCCCTCGCCACGACGGGGCGCTACCTGCACGCGCGGCCCGCATCAGACCAGGCGGCAGCATTTACGCGTGCGTTCGAATTGTCGAGAGTTGCGCCCGCGGGTGTTCCAAATGATGCGGCCGAAAGGCATAGTCAGCATCAGATAGAGAGGCGCAGACCGGGGACCAAGCTGGGACCGTCCAAGGCTCGAGTTGGGCTGTGATGGGGCGACTCGTTCGAACTCAAGGAACCCCGAGCGGGACCTGCAGAGAACGGCCGTGCAGGCTACGCGGTCAAGTGGGAATGATCCCCTGCTGCCGCCTTGAAAGGGCGGTCGTATACGCTCGTTTAGCAGGAAGTTCTCTGTCGAGTCGCCGACTGGGACCAAAATGGGACCACGCGCATCCGGAGACCGATGTACTTGCGGACAAGTGTCCCTGTTGAAGGTCAAGCGCACGAGCCATTCGACGCTTCACGAGGGCGCACGAGCGTGATGACGCGCAAGTCGCGATTGAGCCCTGCCTCGTCGACGAGCCCGCGACCTTCGCAGCATTCTCTCCGCGTGCAGGCGGCGCCGTCAGCGACGCTGAGGGCGTTGTGGTGGGCGCACCACGGTGACCTCGACTTTACGGCGCTGCCCGCAGACCGGCGCGCCACGTGGGCCGGACGTTGCCGTCCATGCCTCGCGCGCGCCGATTCGCGAGGCATGACGCGTGTCAGCGGTGACGGGGTGGCGTCGACCCCACGCTGCGAGCTCGCACCATAGAGACCAGCCTCGCGAAGAGGTGCTCGTCGATTGCCGCAGCAAGCACGAAAGAGTAGGCGAAGACGAGAACTGCGGTTGGTCGATTGAGCTCCGGTCGCCGTGTGTATAGCGCGGCGCGGCGGCGCGCGGCGGCTGTTACTTGCGATCGGCACTCGTTCGAGCGTGGATGCTGATCAATGGGAAGACGCGGACAGACATTCGGTGCGGTGTGGCGGATCTTGCGCTGCTGTTCCTGTTCACTCATGGAGTCTTCCTCTCACGGACAGACCCCGATGTAAACGACCGTCGTCAGTTTTAGACCTAGGATGCCCGAATGCCTGCACGCGATGATTCGCCCGGGCCCGCACCCGCGCGCCTGAGCGATCAGCTGGCGCGGTGGCTGCGCGGCGACGACACCTCACTTGGCGGGCTCATCGACCTGTTCGGACCCAAGAGCTTCGCGGTCATGTTCGTCGTGCTGATGGCCGTGCCCGCGCTGCCGCTGCCAACGGGCGGCGCAACACACGTCTTCGAGATCCTCGTGGCGCTCGGGGCGGTGCAGCTCATCCTCGGACGCGACGAGATCTGGATCCCCCAGCGCTGGCGAGATCTGAACGTCGGCGGCCAAGACGGGAACTCCCGCTTCATCCGCGCCCTGTTGTGGGTCATCCGCACGCTCGAGCGCATCTCACGCCCGCGCATGGACGCGCTGTTCAGTAGGCGCCTGTCGACGGCCGTCTTCGGCGTGCTGGTGCTCTGCGGGACCGTCGGCGCGTTCCTGGCGCCGCCGTTTACCGGGCTCGACACGGTGCCATCCCTGGGCGTCGTCGTCCTCGCGCTGGGCGTGCTGCTCGAAGATGCGCTGATCGCGCTGATCGGGCTGGTGCTCGGCGTCGTCGGGATTGCGCTGGAGATCTTCCTGGCGGCCGCGCTGGTCAACCTCGCGAGCAACGCG
>JADGPH010000012.1 GCA_017882555.1 Thermoleophilia bacterium | reverse complement strand
GAGGGCAGTTTTTGCCTGCAAAGCGTCCACATGATCCTCGGACAGCGCGTCGGTCAGACGGGTTCGGATAAAGCCCGGGGCGACGGCGTTGATACGGATGCCATCCGGTCCAAACTCCTTGGCCAACGTCACCACGAGGCCCATGATCCCGGCCTTGGAGGCGGCATAGTTGGCCTGTCCCGCGTTGCCGTGTTCACCGACGATCGACGTCACGGCGACGATGCTGCCCTCGCCCCGCGGAAGCATGCGTGCGGCGGCGGCGCGGATAGTCGCCGCGGTGCCACCGAGGTTGACCTCGATCGGTTCACGCCAATCCGCGGCGCTCATTCGCACGGCCAGTCCGTCCCGGGTCGTGCCCGCGTTGACGACGACCGCGGTCAACGGGCCCAACTCGCGTTCGATCTGATCAACTGCGGCGGTGATGGAGTCCGGCTCGCGCGCTTCGACGCGCACGCTGATTGCGGCGCGGCCCTGCGCCCGGACCG
Source organism: Thermoleophilia bacterium (assembly GCA_017882555.1). Classification (GTDB taxonomy): domain Bacteria; phylum Actinomycetota; class Thermoleophilia; order Miltoncostaeales; family Miltoncostaeaceae; genus CAITWD01. Next base: position 6,045 of record JADGPH010000012.1, on the reverse strand, counting down.
CCTCGGCTGTTTCGTCACAGGCGGTGCGATCGTGTGCATAGGTCAGGCCCAGATCCCATCCCGCTGCGGCAAGCCGCTGTGCGCAGGCGGCGCCGATTCCCCGGCTAGCGCCGGTCACCAAGGCCACGGGCATCGGCACGCGCTCGGGCGAGGGCAACAATTGCGGGCAAATCGTCGGGGGATCCGACGTGCAGGACCTCCACGTCACTGCGGATCCGGCGCACCAAACCGACCAGGACACGTCGCGGGCCACATTCCACGAATTGGTCGACACCAAGATCCATTGCCGTGCGTACGGATTGGGTGAATCTCACCGGAGCCGTCAGCTGCTGGGCGAGCAACGCGCGGACGCGCTCGGCGCCTGCCTCGATGGCCGTCGTCGTGGCCGACAAGAACGGCATGGACGGCGTGGTGAAGCGCACGCCGGCGAGCGTTTCGCGCAGCCGGTCGGCGGCCGGGGACATGACCGACGAGTGAAATGCACCTTCGATGTCGAGCACGCGCGTCTTGAAGCCGCGGGAACGAGCAATCTCCACCAGGCGGTCGATGCCACGCCGTCCACCCGACGCGACGATCTGGCCCGGGCAGTTGTAGTTCGCTGGCCAGACATCGCCCGCTTCCCGACAGATCTCTTCGGCCTCTTCGTCCGTCGCGCCAAGGAGCGCGGCCATCTGGCCCGGGACGCGCGCAGCGACCTCTTCGGTCGCCAGACCGCGCTCGACGACCAGGCGCAGCGCAGCCTCAAACCCGATGCTCTCCGACGCCACGAGAGCCGCGTACTCGCCCAGGGAATGCCCCATCGCCAAGTCGGCGACCAGACCGTGTTGTTGCGCGACACGCCATGCGGCGACCGAGGTCGTCAGTACCGCGGGCTGGCAGAAGTCGGTCCGCATCAGCTGCTGGTGGGGACCTTCAAAGCACAGGCGCGCCACGTCGTAACCGAGGATATCGTTGGCTTCCTCGAAGGTTGCGCGAGCAATCGCATACTCACGGTGCAGTCCGGCTCCCATGCCGACCTGCTGTGACCCCTGACCCGGGAACATCAGCGCGATCTTGCCGCTCGATGAGTTCTCTGGTCCCACAACGGCTCCCACTGTTAGCGCCCGGACTCCGCGAGGGCCCCCCAAAATGGCGATCCCCTAATCTAGGGATCGGGGCATCGCGCGGTCAAATCCCCGGGTCTGCAATGAGGTTGTATCAGGAAGCATCGGACGATGTCGGCTCCTGAAACCCGATGTCACACCGATGCGCGAGATCTGCACGCCGGTCATCTCGGCTCCGGCACGACCCGACCACTACGATTGATCGCCCATGACGACCGCGCCGCTGCTTCCACTTGAGCACTTCTTCGACAACCCGGAGCGGGCGGGTGCCCGCCTGTCGCCGGACGGGCAGACGATCTCGTTTCTGGCCCCGCGGGACGGCGTCCTGAACATCTGGGTGCGCCCCCGTGCGGGTGGAACCGAGTGCCCGATCACCAATGATCGTGACCGTGGAGTGTCCAGCTACTTCTGGTCGCGCGACGGTCGCTACATCCTGTTTGTCCAGGACACGGGTGGCGACGAGGACTATCACGTCTATGCAGTCGATCCGGATTTCCCCGATCGGGCGCGCGATCTCACCCCCTTCTGCGGCGTCCGCGCAGGGATCATCGCGGCACCTCGCGCGACGCCGCGCCAGATCTTGGTGTCGCTGAATCGTCGGGATCCGACCGTCTTTGACGTCTACGCGGTGAACTTGGCTTCCGGGCGTCTTGTGATGGTGGCCCAGAACCCCGGCAGTGTCGTGAGCTGGCATGCCGATCGCGAGGGCATAGTGCGGGCCGCTCGTGGGCAGACCCCAAGCGGGGACTTTGAGATCCTCGTGCGCACCACCGCTGAGGATCCCTTCCGACGACTCGCCGAGTACGCCAACGAGGACAGCGGATACATCTTCGGGTTCACCCCCGACCGCGGCGCGTTGTGGGTCGGCAGTGCCCGCGACGCCGACTTGCTGCGATTGGTCGAGCTCGATCTTGCCACCGGGACTGAGCGGGTCATCGACGCCGACGACCTGGCCGATCTGTCGGGTCCGATCGTCTCGGACCGAACCGGTGCGCTCCTGGCAAGCGTGTATGTGCGCGACCGTCTCGTGGTTCACGCCGTTGACGAGCGGTTTCGTGCCGATTGGGAGGCGCTTGGTCGCCTCCATGCCGGTGACCCCGGTATCAGCGGTCAAGATGCCGATGAGACCACATGGATCGTCGGATTCGATGACGATCGTGATCCGGGTGCGACCTACCTGTTCGATCGCGGCACCCACGCGGCCGAGCTGTTGTACCGGTCCAGGCCGTGGCTCGATCCCGAGACCCTTGCACGCATGGCGCCGGTGGCGATTCCCGCACGCGATGGGCTGGTATTGCCCAGTTATCTGACCCTGCCGGTGGGGTCGAGCGGCACCAACTTGCCGCTGGTCCTGTTTGTCCACGGTGGCCCCTGGGCTCGTGATGCCTGGGGCTATGACCCGTCGGTGCAGTTCCTGGCCAATCGCGGCTACGCGGTCCTGCAGGTCAACTACCGTGGCTCGACCGGTTTCGGCAAGCACTTCATGCACGCCGCAGAGCACGAGTTTGCCGGCAAGATGCACGACGACTTGATCGACGGGGTCAATTGGGCGATCGCACACGGGATTGCCGACCCCGCTCGGGTCGGGATTTACGGTGGGTCCTACGGGGGGTATGCGGCGCTCGTCGGGGTCACGTTTACCCCGGACGTGTTCGCGGCCGCGGTCAGTTACGTGGGGCCATCGAGTCTGGTGACCTTGACACGGTCATTCCCCGCGTACTGGCGTCCCATGCTGGCGAGCACCTGGTTCCGTTACGTCGGTGATCCGGAGAATCCCGATGACCTGGCGGACATGGAGCGCCGCTCGCCGCTGGGTCGTGTCGACCGGATTCGGACGCCGCTGCTGGTGATCCAGGGCGCGAACGATCCGCGTGTGACGCAGCGCGAGAGTGACCAGATCGTCGCGGCCCTACGCGAGCGCGGTGTTCCGGTCGAATACATCTGCAAGGAGGATGAGGGCCATGGATTTGCCAGGCCCGAAAACCGGATGGAGGCATTCGCTGCCATTGAGCGCTTTTTTGCGGTGCATTTGGGCGGGCGGGCGACGCCGGATTAGGTTGCCGGTCGCTCGCCGGTGCGTTGGCTCGGCAGCGCCGATGTGCGCGTGTTCGGAGGGAGGACGGCGCCGGCGCCGAATTTTCTCCCGTAGCGATGCGGTTGGGCCGAGGGGCGGACCGATGTTGCGTGACGCCTGAATCTGACATTTCCCGCGTGCCGGCTGTCATTGTGTGCCGGCACAAGGCCTCCGGCGCGCGCGCAGTGCGCCCTGGGCGGCATGCTGAGATCTCCGGGAGGGTTCGTTGTCGAAGAAGATGATCGTCGCAGTGATCGTCGCTGCGATCGTCGTGGCTGGCGTGGTCATTGGGATTCAGAGGGCCAATACCAGCAGCAGCAGCAGCGGCAGCAGCTCGACCTATGCCAAGGCGTTTCTGGCCGACAAGCCGGTCGTCGATCGCCTGATTGCCGGAATTCCCCAGAACGGATTCGTCCTCGGCAAGCCCAAGGCACCGGTCAGTATCGTCGAGTACATGGACTACAAGTGCCCGATCTGCGGGCTGGCAAGCCACAACGTCACGCCGGCGGTGATCACCGACTACGTCAAGACCGGTCGCGCCACGATGGAACTGCGGCCGGTTCACGTCATCAGCGGCAATCAGTCGGTAACCGCGGCGCTTGACGGGCTCGCGGCCGCGCCGCAGGGTCGCATGTGGGAGTTCACCGAGCTGATCATGCGCAACCAGGGCAGCGAGACAGCGCCCTGGCTCACCGACGCGGTGCTTACCGACGCCGCGACGACCGTGGGCTTGAACACCACCACGTGGAACGCGACCGCCAACGGGCAGGGGGTCGTGGCGCAGTTCTTCACGATCCAGAATCAATGGTCTCAGGACACCCAGGCTGCGGGCAAGGGCCTCGCGACACCGACCTTTGTCGTGCACGGTCCGAAGGGGACTGTGCTCTTCCAGGGTGATGTGACCCTGGCGACGTTTACCCAGGCCATCACGACGGTTTCAGGCGGCTAGGGCTAATCAGGTGCGTTTGGACCGCAGCGCGAGCGACTTCTGGGTCTGCGTTGCCGCTGCGGTTCTTGCGCTGATCGGCATTGGTGTGACGGCGTACCTGCTGTACGAGCGCTACCACGGCAATGCGCCCATGTGCGTGCTCGGTGGTGGTTGTACGGCGGTTCAGCGAAGCAAATACTCGACGGTCGCGGGCGTGCCGGTTGCCTTGCTCGGCCTGCTCGCGTACGTCGCGCTGCTTGTGTGTGCGCTCGTGCGCTGGCAGGTCGCGGCGCTGGCAGCCCTGTTCATCACCTTGTTGGGGGTCTTGCTGTCGGCATGGCTGACCTACCTTGAGCTCGATCAGATTCACGCCATCTGCGAGTACTGTGTGGCGAGCGCGATCATCGTGACTCTGTCGCTGCTGCTGACCATCGTCCGGCTGACGATTCTCAGTCGTGACGCGGCGACTGGGCCACCGCTCACGCCCAGTTCCTAGTCCGCGCTTGGGGCGCTAGTCAGCGCCGAGCAGCCCCGCGGCCAACGCGTGCTGAACGAGTGCGGCGCGCGAATCTACCTTGAGTTTGTTCATGATGTGGGCGCGATGGGTTTCTACGGTCTTGACGCTCACCACAAGGGTCTCGGCGATCTCGTGGTTGGTGTTGCCCAGTGCCAACAGCCGCAGGACTTCGCGTTCGCGCGGTGAGAGCGCATCGATGGGACTGTGGACGGGGTTCGGACCGTTCGGGTTCGGCAGGCTGGGATCGCGGTACACCTCACCGCGGGCGACGGTCCGGAGCGCATCCAGCAACTCATCGTGGGTCGAGGACTTGACGACATAGCCGGTGGCGCCTTCGGCGAAGGCGCGCCGGACGTGTTCGAAGTCGTCATACATCGAGAGGATCACGATGCGCAGCTCGGGCACGAGTTCCAACAGCCCGCGGATGCCGCTGATCCCACTCTGACCGGGGAGATGGACGTCCAAGACCACGGCGTCCGGAGTCGTGCGCTTGGCTTCGTGCACCGCGTCCTCGAGGGTGGCGGCTTCCGCGACGACGGCCAGGTCAGGTTCCCGCGCGATCAAAAGTGCCAGTCCACGCCGGAGGATCGCGTGGTCGTCGACGATCATGATGCGCAGTTTGCGGATCATGATCGCGCGTCGTCCGTGTGGGAAAGGACGATCGACGATCGCTCGGTCGCGGCGTAGCACCATCGACTCGGGCCACGGCGGACGCCCGGGCGAGACGCATCGCTGGAGTGCTGGAGGCGGGCCGCGGGCAACGAGGTCCCCCGAGTTTGATTGATCCCCGTAGGGCTAGGGTAGCCTGGATCGTGGGTTGGTCCAGCGGTCGCAGCAGTGAAATCCGCTATGCGCCCTCCAGCGCCTCGAGGACGGCGGCGTTGACGAGTTTCCCGGCACGGATGTTGACCCCGGCGCGAAGGCCGGGATCGTCACGCAGTGCGGCGGTGAGTCCGTGGTCGGCCAGATGGACGACATAGGGTAGCGTTGCGTTGCACAAGGCGGCGGTCGCGGTGACGGGAACTGCGGCGGGCATATTGGCCACGCAGTAGTGCACGACGCCCTCGACGGTGAAGACCGGGTCGGCATGGGTGGTCGGCCGCGTCGTTTCGATGCAGCCACCCTGATCGACTGCGACGTCAACCACGACCGACCCGGGCGCCATCTGGCGGATCATCTCGCGAGTGACCAGACGGGGGGCACGCGCTCCCGCACGTAGGACCGCCCCGATGACGAGGTCGCTGCGGGCCACCTGTTCGGCGATGGCAAGTCGGGTCGCATAGATCAAGGTGACGCGCCCCCGCAACACCAATTCAAGGTCACGAAGCCGGGCGATATCCGAGTCGAGCACGGTGACGTGGGCTTGCATCCCTGTGGCGATGACCGCGGCATTCGTGCCGACGATGCCGGCACCGATGATGGT
>JADGPH010000274.1 GCA_017882555.1 Thermoleophilia bacterium | reverse complement strand
TCATCACGGTCCACTATCCTTGCCAGAGTCCGCGCAGGCGGGTCGTTCCCCGGTTGGTCTGCTGGCAGGGCCCGCCTGACTTTGAATCAGGAATAGCGACGAAGGTTCGATTCCTTCCCGGGGAGCCGTTTGAGCACGAGAACGGCACCTATGCGCAGGCTGTGAAACCGCCTGGCTCGGCCAGATGTCACGCAGATGTCACTACGTCGAGCACGGAGGCCGCAGAACGCAGCGCGTCGTCCTGACTGTGGACGTAGGTCCGCATCGTGAAAGCCGCGTCTGCGTGCCCCAGCCAAGCGGCAATGACCGCGACCGGGACGCCTCGCAGGTGCATGAGAGTCCCGGAGGTATGGCGAGCGTCGTGCAGGCGCAGATGGCGCACCTCTGCACGGTCGAGAAGCCGCCCCCAGGCGAGGCCCAGCGTCTCAGGGTGCATAGGTGAGCCGCCCTCGTCCGCGACGACGTAGCCGCCCTCGAGGTAGTCGACCCCCAGGCGCAGACGGTCCTCGTTCTGGCGCTTGCGTGCCCGCTTGAGCACCCGCCTGAGTGAGTCAGGCAGAGGTAGCGCCCGGTTGCCCTTCGCCGTCTTGGGTGTCGAGCCCAGTGCAACGCCGTCGACCAGGATCCGCGTATGCCGAATGTTCAACTCGCCGGCCTCGAGGTCGACGTCATCCCAGGTGAGACCGCATACCTCACCACGACGCAGGCCGCTCAGTGCCAGATGCCACGCCGCCTCGAGCCGATCGGACTCAGCAGCCTTCAGCAGCTTGCGCACATCGGCTTCAGTGAACGTCTGCATTTCTCGCTTGGTCTGTGGAACCCGGTCGACGTACCGGGCCACGTTGCGCACGACCCAGCCCTGGCGCGTGGCATCCTCGAGGACCATCTGCAACACCGTCAGCATGAGGTTCAGCGAGCGAGTCGACCACGGCCGCCGCGGTCGGCCGTTGGACATGCTCAGCCCACCAGCCGCCAGCGACGTCACCAGCGCGTCGACATGGGCTTTCTCGAGCCTCTGCACGGGCATCGCGCCATGCGCAGCCCTGAGTGGTTTGAGGACGTCGGCATAGTTCGCAAGCGTCGACGGCCGCACCCGACGACCAGCGAGCCAGTCACGGCAGACGACCTCGACCGTCTTGGTGCTGCGCGTGGTTAACACCCCCGCCGAGACGTCAGCCGACATTCGCGCGTATGCCTTCGTGGCATCGGCCTCGCTCTCGAACCTGCGTCGGACCTGGCGACGCTTGCCCGTGGCCGGATTCATCCCGGCATCGAGAACGATCTCGACTCGCTTCGCCCCGGATGGCAGGGTTACCCACTTCGCCCCGGGTGGCAGCCGCCGGCGCTTGCTCATGACTTCTTCCCCTTCGGTGTGTGAAGGGCTGTGAGCCTGTCTAAGCGCTCCGGACCTTCGCCCAGGTAGTTCTCGACATCCGAGATCAGCGCGCGCGACACGTGCCCCCGCTTGGTCTGAGCGCTGCGCGTGCTCAGGCCCGAGACGTCCCCAGTTCGTGCCTCTCGCTCTGCTCGGAACGACTGCCCGAACACCCGGTAGGCCAGCGTGTCCAAATCTGCGGGCCGCACCTCCAACTTGGCCGCCATCTTGCGCAAGTCCTCACCAGTCGCCTGATGTGCTGCGGACTCTTCCACAGTCGGAGTCCAGATTCGGGGCGGAGGTTGTTTGCCCTCGAGCGCATCCCTAACCGCTTTGAGCGGCATTGTCTCGCCTGACGGGAGGTCTACGTCTTCATCCCCGGCGAGCAGACGGGAGACGGACACCGAGAAGACGTGAGAGAGCCCAACGACCTCGAGCAGCGCGACCGGCCGGTGCAGTGTCTCAATCTGGGCAACCCGATTGGTCGCCCACTTGAAACCGTTCGCGGTCATCTTGGCCGCGAGGTCGGATTGTGTGGCGTTGTGTTCGGTGCGCAGCTCGGTGATGTTCCGGGCGATGACGTGCTCAAGGCGAGATCCCATGACGCTGACAATACTTGCGGCGTGTCGTTCGCGCAAGACCGCAAGTATTCGTGTCGGTTCCTGTATGGTTTGACGCATGGCCGATACGACAGGCTCCAAGTCTCCATTGGGAAGAGGACCGATGAATGCCCAGCTATACGACGAGAAGGCGACCCGACTGCGGCTCGGCAGCATCGGGCGCACCAAGTTCTATGAACTCATCAGCCCGGGAACCTCCGAGGGGACTAATGAGCCTGAGTTGCGATCGGTGAAGATCGGCAAGCGTCGCTTCGTGCCCGAGCGAGCGATCTGTGAATACATCGAGCGGCTAGAGCGAGAAGCGGGCACGAGGTCGGGGTCGGCCGCCTGATGGCAAACGAAACCCGCCCTGCCGGGGCGGGATCCGGGCTCATTGCGGCGAGCAAGACCATCGTCCCACAGTCCGCCGACACCGCGCGGGAAGCACGCCGCCGCGGTGATGGCCAATGACCACCATCACCATCCGGCAACAACTCCGGCCAGTCACCCTTCCCGACGGACGACGTGCCCTCATCATCGACAGCATCATTCCTGACGACGCACCCGAGCTGATCCGCGAAGGGCTCGCCCGCAGAGCGATCGTCAACGGTGGAGGCGACTGCCCTTGTGGCGCGTCATGGCCAAAGCCGAACCGCGCCCAGCGTCGCCGGCTCGAACAGGTCGCCTACCTGCACATCGAGATCCAGCACGCGGCCGACTGCCCAGCCGAGACAGAGAACCTAGTCGCGCTGGTCCGCGAGTGGGTGGCGACCGGATGACCGGCGACGAGCGACATGACGCGTTCATCGCCGGCTACGAACTCGGTCTCGCCCTCCGTTGCGACATGGACACTGCAGCCGCCGAGCACGAGGCCCGCCACGCCCTCGTGCGGCCGATCGTGGACGCCATGGTGGCTGACCTTAATCGCCGCGGCCCAGGCGACTTCGCACAGCTCGAACAGCGCCGCCGGCAACATCAGCTCGAAGCGTTGCAGCGTAACCAGGTCGCCGCGAGGCCCTGGCCGCCCGAAACCGCACCACTGAGCCCACACGCTCTCTTTGGCCAGCCGGCACGACAGCGGGTGAACGCATGAACCGCAACCAGGACAACGACGTTGACAGCCCCACCGCGGCCCAGCGAGCGGCCATGGATGAAGAGGGCGCCAGAACCAGGGCCGAGATGGACAAGGCCGACGACGACTACGAGGCCGGGCTCGACCACAACCGCGGCGTGAACGACGAGCTGCGCAAGCTGCGGATCCGCGCTGAAGCCCGCCGCCAGTTCGATGCCGAGCAGAATGCCGATCGCCCACAGGTGCAGGCCGTTGACGGTGCGAGTTTCCTACTCAATCAACCCGACACTGTGCCGTGCATCTGGGGAACCGGCTCAGACGTGCTCTGGGCGGAAGGCGAACCCCTCATGTTCTGCGGCCTGGCCGGCGTCGGAAAGACAACCATCGCCGGCCAAGTGCTGCGCCCGCCTCGGCATCGGTGACGGCCTGGTCCTCGGCCTACCCGTCACGCCAGACACCCGCGCCATCCTCTACCTCGCGATGGACCGGCCCCAACAGATCCGCCGCGCCCTTGGCAGGATCTTCGGCCCCGCGGATCACGACGTGCTCCGGGAACGGCTCATCGTGCGACCCGGGCCACCACCCGAAGACCTCGCTGTCAACACCGACCTGCTCGCCCAGCTCGCATCCGACCACGGCGCCGGAACCGTGTTCCTGGACTCCCTCAAAGACGCCGCCCTCGGCCTGTCCGAAGACGGACCCGCCGCCGCCTACAACCGCGCCC
>JADGPH010000061.1 GCA_017882555.1 Thermoleophilia bacterium | reverse complement strand
CGTCGAGCGTCTTGAGGCCATCACCGGTGATGTACAGCACGATCCGCTCGTCGGGATCGATGTCGCCCGCTTCGGCGAGCTTGCGCAGTACGGCCGTCGTGACGCCACCGGCGGTCTCGGTAAAGATCCCGGTGGTCTCCGCCAACAAGCGAATCCCGTCGACGATCTCATCGTCGCTCACCGCGTTGATCGCCCCACCGGTGGCACGGGCAGCGTCCAAAGCGAACACGCCGTCCGCCGGATTCCCGATCGCCAGACTCTTGGCGATCGTGTCGGGGCGGACCGGCTTGATGAAATCCCGCCCGTTGTCCCAGGCGGTCGCGATCGGGCTGCAGCCGGCCGCTTGGGCTCCGTTGAGCGCGGGGACCGTTCCCTGGCACAGGCCCAGCTCGATCAGCTCGGTGAAGCCTTTGTGGATCTTTGTGTACAGCGATCCCGAGGCAATCGGCACGATGCATCGGTCGGGAAGTGTCCACCCCAACTGCTCGGCCACCTCGTAGGCGAGTGTCTTGGAGCCCTCGGAGTAGTAGGGCCGGACGTTGACATTCACAAAGGCCCACGGCCGGTCGGCGGCAAGCTCTCCGCACAGCCGGTTGACGTCGTCGTAGGTCCCTTCGACCGCAAGGAGGGTTGTGTCGAAGACGGCCGTGGCGATGATCTTCTGGGCTTCCAGATCCGACGGGACAAAGACGTAGCTCTCGAGGCCCAGGGCCGACGCATGGGCCGCAACGGCGTTGGCGAGGTTTCCAGTCGACGCGCACGCCACGGTGGAGTACCCGAGGCGCAGTGCTGCTTGCAGGGCCACACTGACCACCCGATCCTTGAAGCTGTGGGTGGGGTTAGCGGTCTCATTCTTGACCCAAACATTCCGGAGACCGAGTCGTTCGGCCAGGCGCGGTGCCCGCACCAGCGGGGTCAGCCCAGCGCTCAACCCGACCGTCGGGTCATCGGGCGCGCACGGCAACAGGTCCCGGTAACGCCACAGATTCAACGGACCCTCGCCGATCCGCTTTCGCGTCACCGTGGCGCCCAGGCGATCGCGGTCGTACTCGACCTCGAGCGGACCGAAGCAGTACTCGCACACGTAGGCCGCAATCAGCCCGGTGCGACTTCCGCACTCTCTACAGCGCAGACCAGTGGCACAACCACCGAAGAACCCCTCGTACGTACTCATCGCATCTGCCCTCGTGATCGAATCTGGAAACAACAACGCCTCTCGCGGGGTTCGGCGAAAGGCGATCAGAAGACGATCGTTGGCTTTCGCATCTCCCCGGCAACACACCGGTTGGAATTGGCACCTGGCGCACATGCGCTGGTTGCCGCGGCTTCAAAGGGCCAAATCCCTCCACCGCTCTAGATGCTGTGTGCAAATCTACACAGTGTCCCCGATGTCTGTCAATCGGGCCGTGGCATCGCCGCGCGCCGGTACCGTGCCCGGCATGCCAATGTCCCGCCGTTCGACTCGTCCGAGGGTGGTCTCCGCATTGCAACACCAGCAGAAACTTGTTGGTTTTCGGCAGTAATCCGGCAGGGAATGCCGAGCCGGGATCTAAGATCAATTCCAGTGAACGACGAACAGCCCACTGCTCCGATCAGCAGACTTCCGTATCCGTCCGCAGCAGACACGGAAGCCCAGAACACGCCTTCGCCTGATGTACCCGGATCCGAGGCGTCGACCGGGCCCGCCGCTGACCAAGCACCCCGCGGTTGGTGGGCGCGACGTCGAACTGCACGGGAACAGGCGGCGGCGGCCGACGACCAGCCGACGCAACTTATTCCGGTCGGGCCAGTCCCTGAGGACACACCGTCCGGTGCAACGCCAGCGCCGGGACCCGACGCGGAGCCGCTCGAGGTGCCCGACCCGTTGGCCGCGTCGACACGCAGCCTACGCCGACAGCGGCGGCGCCTGGTGCAGGATCGTGACCAGATGATCTTCCACCTCGGCGGGCTTGCGTACGAGCTGCACCTGTTGGGTGACCTACACGCACCCGTCGCGGAGCGAAGGGCGGGGATGATCCGCGAGATCGACACCACCCTCGAGGCGATCGACGCCCAGCTCGCGGCGCGGGGTGCCCCTGCCGCGACCGACAGTTCCCTTCCCATCGTCGTCGGTTCCTGTCGAACCTGCCGTACCCGTTTCCCTGCTGATGCACGCTATTGCATGAACTGTGGTGCGTCCTTGGCGCCACCTGAACCCCGCGTCGACGCCGCGACCCCGTCAGCCCCGAAGGCCACCACGTGACCGACACGCCGCAACCACCCGAGGGCTCCGATGCCCCGCCGTTGAACTCTCCGCACTGCCAGGAGTGCAACGCTCCCCTGGACCCGAGCCAGCGGTATTGCCTGGAGTGCGGCGCCCCGACTCCCAGGGCTCCGCGGCTGACCACGGGAAAGGGAGCCCGCGTTATCGCCCTGGCGCTGGTTCTGCTTGCCCTCGGCACGGGATTCCTCGCGGTGGCGGTCACCAAGAACAGCAATTCGTCCCCACCGGTGACCACGACGAACCCGAACACGTCGGCCGGCACGTCGCCGACCGACACCAGCTCTGGCACGGACACCAGCGGCACGAGCACGGGGTTTGAGACGGTCACCTCCGGCACGACGGGCACATCCTCGCCGGTGACCACGGACACGACCCCAACCCAGACAACGCCCACCACCACGACGAGCGGCTCGACAGGTACCCCGGCCTCGTGGCCGGCCGGAACCCAGGCCTGGACGGTGATCCTGGCTTCAGCCACCTCACGATCGACTGCGAACGCCATCGCTGCCCGGGCCACGAGCGATGGTCTTTCAGCGGGCGTGCTCAACACCAGCGCGTATTCAACCCTCGCGCCAGGCTACTGGGCAGTGTTCTCCGGCCGCTACTCGAGCGCATCCGCAGCCCGGGCCGCCGCAACCACCGCCCGGGCCAGCTTCCCCGGCGCCAACGCCCGCTTCATCCCGGCCGCTTCCTGAGGCACCCGACGCAGGAAGTGCCGCGGTAAAGTCTGGCGGCAATGGCAACCCAACCAACCGAGTCCCCCGCGATGACCGAGGTTGGCGTTGACGTCGGCGGGACATTTACCGACGCCGCCCTGATCCTCGGCGGCGAGATCGTCACCGCCAAGGTGGCGACCACCCGTGACGACCACGGTCTGGGCGTCATGGATGCGATCATGCAGGTCCTCGCCACCGCCGGTCGGGCGACCGACGACGTGGCGCGCATCGCACATGGCATGACGGTGGGCACCAATGCTCTCCTGGAGAATCGGTTGGCCAAGACCGCACTGGTCATCACCCGTGGTTTCGGAGACCTCCTTGAGTTGCGTCGACAGGATCGCGCCGATCTGTATCGGCTTGACGTCGCGCATCCGGCACCGATTGTGCCGCACACACGTATCGTGGAAGTAACCGAGCGAAACGGCCCGGATGGCGAGGTTACCCCACTCGACCCCGCGGAGTGCGCCCGCGTCGTCCGAGCGGTTCGGGATCTCAACGTCGAAGCAGTCGCCGTCTGCCTGCTGTTTGCCTTTCGCTTCCCCGCCCACGAGCGGGCACTTGGAGTCGCGTTGGCCGATGCCTTGCCTGGGGTACACATCAGCCTGTCGAACATGGTGCTCCCGGAGATTCGGGAGTACGAACGCGCGGCCACGACGACGGTCGATGCCGCACTGACCCCGGTGCTTGGTCATTACCTGTCGGGGCTGTCGGCGCGGATCGTCGCGGCAGGGCTGCCGCGACCCCAGATCATGCAGTCCAACGGTGGGCTCATCGACCTCGAGATCGCCGCCGGACACGCCGCCCGAACGGTGCTCTCCGGGCCGGCGGCGGGTGTTATCGGTGCGGCCCTGTGGGCGCGGACCGAGAACATTTCCCATGCGCTGACCTTTGATATGGGTGGCACATCCTGCGATGTCGCCCTTATCGTGGACGGCCGGCCCGGTCGCCGCTCAGGAACTTTGATCAACGGACACCCGTTGCACCTGCCGATGCTCGACATCGAGACGGTGTCCGCGGGCGGCGGCAGCATCGCGTGGGTTGACAGTGGCGGGGCTCTTCGGGTTGGGCCGCACTCCGCCGGAGCAACGCCTGGGCCGGCCGCCTACGACAAGGGCGGACGGACCGCGACGGTCACCGATGCACAGGTCGTGCTGGGGCGTCTCGCCTCGGTGGGCACGACCGGGCATTGCACACCGCTGAATCTGGATCGCGCGGTGGCCGCGGTGGGTGCGCTCGCCCGAAGTCTGGGCCTTGCCTGCGACGCCTGCGCCGAGGGAATCATCCGGGTCGCCAACCATGAGATGGCTCGGGCCTTGCGGATTGTCAGCGTCGAGCGCGGCATACACCCAGCGGGGGCGACGTTGATCGCGTTCGGGGGCGCTGGGCCGCTGCACGCCTGCGAGGTCGCTGACGTGTTGGGGAGCGCACGGGTCATCGTACCCGCGAGCGCTGGCGTCCTTGCGGCCGTGGGTACGCTCATCGCGGGAGAGCGTCGCGACTGGATCCAGACGGTGCTGGTCCCACTCAACCGTGGGCGTCGTCTGACCGAGCTCCTCGCGCCGCTCGTGGTTCGGGCGCGTCACACTCTCGAGGGGGCAAGCATCGAGGTTTCTGCGGATTGCCGGTACGTGGGGCAGGCCCATGCGCTGACGGTGCCCTGGCGGATTGTCGGTGACCCCATGGATCTGGCCACGGCATTTCATTCGGCGCACACCTCGCGCTATGGGGATGCGGACCCCGGGGCGCCGATCGAGGTGGTATCGCTGCGGGTTGCGGCCGAGCGTCCGGGCGACGTCCCGGCGATCAACACCGAGCTCGCCGGCCCCCCTACCCCGGGCCCGATTGCAGTCCCGATGTCGGGGGCAACGCTGTGGGTGCCAGACGGCTGGACAACTCGCGAGCGCGCAGACCACAGCTTCGATATCCGGCGCGACGGGACGGCCAACGCATGGACGCCGTAACGCTCCAGGTCATGGGGAGCGCCATGCGCGCAATTGCCGAAGAGATGGAAGCGGCGCTCGTCCGCAGTGCCTACTCGCCGAACATCACCGAGCGACGGGACTGCAGCACGGCAATTTGCGATCCCGAGGGAGCGATGATCGCACAATCGGCATCGATTCCCGTGCACTTGGGCGCCATGCCCGATGCGGTTGCGGCGGTGATCTCCCGTGTCCCGGCGCCCGGAGACATCTGGATCCTTAACGATCCGTTTACCGGGGGCACCCACCTGCCCGATCTTACGCTGGTCAGTCCGGTCCACGTCGGCGGTGTTCTGATGGGCTACGCCGTTTCGCGGGCGCACCACGCCGACGTCGGTGGAATGACCGCGGGATCGATGCCCGCCCGCTCACGGGAACTGTTCCAGGAAGGGCTGATCCTGCCGCCGGTACGCTTGGTCGTTGGTGGCGAGGTTGCCCGGGACATCGTCGCCATCGTCCTTGCGAATTCACGTACCCCACACGAGCGCGCCGGGGATCTGCGCGCCCAGATTGCGGCCCATCGACTCGCGGACGGACGAATGACCGAGCTCGTCGATCGTTGGGGGGCCTGCGCCGTCCGCGAGGCCGGCACAGAGTTGCTTGCCTATGCGCGGCGCCGCACGCACGCGGAGATCGCGCGTATGCCTGACGGCACCTACCGGGCAGAGGAGTTCCTGGAGGGTGATGGGGTAAATGATGGCCCGCTGGCGATTCGGGTCGCCGTCACCATCGCCGCGGATACGCTCATCGTCGACTTTGCGGGCACGGACCCTGCGGCGTCGGGCAACGGGAACTGCCCACTGGCCGTGACCCGATCGGCCGTCTATTTCGTGGTGCGCTGCGTGACCGACCCGGACATTCCCGCCTCGTCGGGCGCGTTTGCCCCCGTCGAGGTACGAGCGCCCCAGGGCTGCCTGGTCAACGCGACATTCCCCGCCGCCGTTGCTGCCGGAAACGTCGAGACCTCGAGCCGCATCGTCGATGCCGTCTTTTCGGCACTGGGTGCGGCGATCCCTGTCGCGGCGCAGGGTCAGGGCACCATGAACAACCTCACGATCGGCGGTCCGGGCTTTACCTACTATGAGACCCTGGCCGGCGGCCAAGGCGCGAGCCCGAATGCCGATGGCCCGTCCGCGGTCCATGTCGCGATGAGCAACACGCTCAATACGCCGGTCGAAGCCCTCGAGACGACATACCCCCTCCGGGTCGAGCACTATCGCATTCGCCGGGGAACCGGCGGCGCGGGAACCCACACCGGTGGTGACGGGGTGAGTCGTGCACTGCGCGTCTTGGTCGATGCGGAGGTGAGCGTCATGGCCGAACGTCGGGTGTCCGCGCCCTCTGGTGCGCGCGGTGGTGCTGCGGGCGCGATGGGCGCGACGCGACTGAACGGCGTGGCATTGCCCGGCAAATGGCAGGGCCGGCTCACCGCCGGCGACCTGATCGAAATTGACACGCCGGGCGGCGGCGGGTGGGGTCCGCCCCACACCCCGGACAATCGCTCAGGGGATCCGACGTTGCCGTGAGCGATCTCCGCACAGATTATGCCGGAGGGTCGGCTCCCCGAACCAGGGTCCAGATGCTGTATCCGCAGGCCTGGCAATGCGCCTGGTTGGCTGCCCCATCGCGACGGACACCATTGCAGTCCACCCACGCGCCACATCGGCCATCTGCTTCCCAAGTTGCCGCCACGCAGCTTGGACATACCGGCGGAAGATAGCGGGCACTGGTCACCTGTACTGATTCCCAGCAAAAGCGGCAGGCATACACGCTCTTGCGGCTCAGACGCACCCGGTGTGCGGCAGCGCGGCCTTCGGCCGCGGCGCGAGCGGGATATAGGGTAGCCATCGGTAGTACCCCCTAGTACGTAACGATCGTCACAATCGGCTGAGGGGATTGTAGCGATCGCCACAACCGATGCAAGCCGCGCGGGCCCGAACTCGGGACCCGCAAACCGTCCGCGCGCGCAACGAGCGGGCATCGCATGCTAGCCGGAGGCGATGTCCTTCCCGATGAGCACGACCACCTGCGACGGCCCAGCTTGCGCCGCAGGAAGCAGCGTCAGCGGGGCGACCTGGGTCGCCGGAACCCCGAGCACCGTGGCAACGCTGCACGCCGCGTCCAGGTCGGACCGAGAGACGTACTCGATCTGGCTGAGCGCCGCACCGGAGATGCCGCTCGGGGCATTGGCCACCGTCCCAATCGCGTAACCGATTGCGGAAAGCTTGGGGCTGATGACCTTGCCCGCGGCACCGCTGACCCCACTGCCGTTGTAGAGGGACACCGTGACCGTCGTGGGGTTTCCGATCGGGGTCGCATTGGCGCACGCCGACGTCGTTGAGGTGGCGGACGTTGACGTGGTCGCCGGCCGCGTCTGGGTCGTGACATGGTGGGTCGTTGTGCCGGTCGATGCGGTCTTGCCCGGTACTGAGGAGCCGCTACCACGCATGAGCGCCCACGCGACACCCGCCGCGACAAGCACCCCGATGACGACCGCGGCAACGATCGCATTGCGCCGGGTCATAAGACCCCTGACCCGAGACCCGGCACGAGCGTCCTCCGACAGCCCCGAGAGCACCTTCAGTCGATCGAGCGTCGGATCGTAGGCGGCCAGACCGGCAGCAGCGATTTGCTGCTCAAGGCGACGAATCGCCCGACCATGACGAAATGACTGAACCACGAGCGCAAGCCCCAAGAAGATGGCGATGACGGCCGCCGATGGGGTCAGAAGATTCAACCAGCTCACGGTCGGCGAGGTTATCAGGCCCGTCGGCCCGCACCCTGTTCTCTAGGTGCGCCCAACAGGGCTGGGCGTCGGTTGATCACCCCGGCGTGACGCGGTAGGCATCAAAGACCGACTCGACGTTACGCAACGCGCTGATCACCGTCTTGAGGCTCTCGATGTCGCCAATATCCACAACAAAGCGATCGTGGACCATCTGGTTCTCCATGTGGCAGTTGGCCGACACGATATTCACACCGTACTCGGCGAAGCCGCGCGAAAGATCCTCCAACAAGCGTGGCCGGTCCCAGGCATCGATTGCTAATTCGACCCGAAACCCATGGCGATTTGCGCCACCCCATGACACTTGGGTGAATCGATCCGGGTTCTTGAGGAGCGCCCGGGCGTTCGGACAATCGTCGCGGTGGATGGTGATACCACGGCCCAACGAGATGTATCCGAGGATGCCATCCCCCGGCACAGGCTTGCAACACTTGGCCAGGCGGACCAAAACATCCGTCAGTCCGTCGACTTCGATGCCCATGTCTCCCGAGGCCTGCGCCACGATCGCGCGACGGCCACGGGGCGCGGCGGTTGTCTGACGCTCTTCGGAGACCTGCTCACCAGCCTTGAGCCTCGCGAGGATCTTGTTGACCACCATCTGGGCGGAGGTCTTGCCGCTCCCGATCGAGATGTAGAAATCCTCGGCCTTCCGGAATCCCATCTCGCGGATGACCTCAAGCAGCAACGGCGACCCGGCCACGCGCTGGCTTGGAAGTCCGGCCTTTCGCAGGTGCTCTTGAAGCGCGTCGCGGCCTTGGTGTTCGGCATCCTGGCGCTGTTCCTTACGGAAGAACGCCCGAATCTTGGAGCGGGCCTTGGTTGAGGCAACGAGCATCAGCCAGTCGCGTGACGGGCCGCGCGGTTGACTGGAGGTCAGGATCTCGACGAAGTCACCCGAGCTCAGACGATAGGTCAGCGGCACAATGCGCCCGTTGACCTTCGCCCCGACACAGCGGTGGCCGACATCGGTGTGGACGTCGTAGGCGAAATCCACTGGAGTGGCCCCGGCCGGCAAGTTGCGCAATTCACCCTTGGGGGTGAACACGAAGACCTCATCCCCGTAGAGGTCCCGGCGCAGCGACTCGAGGAACTCGGACGGATCGGTGGTGTCCTGTTGCCAATCCATCATCCCGCTCAGCCACGTCATCTTGTTGTCGGGGTCCCCTGGGCCCCCCTTGTAGAGCCAGTGGGCCGCCACACCGAATTCGGCCGTGCGGTGCATGTCATGGGTGCGGATCTGAATCTCGAGCGGTTGTCCTTCCGGACCCACGACCGTGGTGTGCAGCGACTGGTACATGTTCGGCTTCGGAACCGCGATGTAGTCTTTGAACCGCCCCGGCATGGGCTTCCACAGGGAATGAATGATGCCGACCGCCCCGTAGCAGTCCTTGACCGAGTCGACCAAGACCCGCATCGCGGTGAGGTCGTAGATCTCGTTGAATTCCTTGCCCTTGCGGGTCATCTTTTCGTAGATCGAATAGAAGTGCTTGGCTCGGCCGGTGATGTTCGCGGTGATACCGACGCCGATCAGCTCTCCCGACAGATATGCCCCCGCTTCGGCCACATATGACTCGCGGTCGGCCCGCCGCTGATTGACCATCTGCTGGATCTCGGAGTAGCGGCGTGGGTGCAGGGCTGAGAACGCGAGGTCCTCGAGTTCCCACTTGAGCGATTGGATACCCAGTCGATGGGCCAAGGGGGCGTAGACCTCAAGCGTCTCGCGCGCTTTTTGGATCTGCTTCTGCTTGGTCATGTACGCGAGCGTGCGCATGTTGTGCAGGCGATCGGCGAGCTTGACGATCAGGACGCGGATGTCGCCCGACATCGAGATGATCAGCTTGCGGTAGTTCTCGGCTTGGTGCTCCTCTTTGGAATCGAAATGAATCTTGGAGAGCTTTGTGACGCCATCGACGATGGTCGCCACGTCCGGACCGAAGTCGCGTTCGATGTCGCTCAGCGTCGCGCCGGTGTCTTCGACGGTGTCATGAAGAAGCGCGGCGATCACCGAGACATCGTCCATGCCAACATCCACGACGATCCGGGCACACCCGACCGGATGGATGATGTATGGCTCTCCGGAATGCCGGACTTGGGTCCCGTGGTGCTCCTGGGCAAACACCATCGCGCGCGTGATCGCACCAACGTCGGCATCCGGATGGCGTTCGCGCACGGCGCGAATGAGCTCGTCGAACTGCGGCGCGAGCTGCGGCGGCGACGCGGGCGGCGGCGAGAGCGCGGTGTCGGTGTCAGGCGTCGATTTCATCGCTTATACCGTACTCCGTTGTTCGGCGCCGCTGCGACCACCGCCGTCACCGGACCGATTCGACCACCGTCTGGTACCCGGCGGCGAAAAGTTCGAGCGTCCCCACATGGGCCAGATACTCACCGGCGGCCAGCAGCTGTGCCTGGGCGGCGATCACTCGCGGGGCGTCTTCGAGTCGACGGCGCTCGGGCGGGTCCAGTACCACCAGGTGTTGCCGGTCAATGCGCAGGAACCCGAGTTCCGAGAGGGCGATGAGCGTGTCGGCGACAGCGTCGGGAAGCCGTATCGCGGCTTCAGAGCCCAACAGCGCCTGTTCACATGCGGCGTCCCATCGCCAGGAACCCTGCGCGGCAAGGTTACGCCATACCTGCTCTGCCAAGGGGCGAAGGTCCCATCGGTCGGCGGCGACGAACTGGGCGAAGGCGACCTCGTGGTCGGTCCAGACCAGATGGACGTGCCGGTCCGCGCCATGGAAGCGCAGCCACTGCGCCTGTGCTGGGCTACTCGGCGGGTCCAGCACAACCACGTGGGTGCCGTCCGGCATGGTGACCTCGGCGAGGGCGGCGTAGTCGAGGAGCAGGACCCCTGGACGGCGAGCGGCGCGCTCGATTCGGCCGCGCATCGCACCCACCTCGCACCGCGCACCACCAAGCGCCCCAACCTCCACGCCGATCCGATCGGGGTGCAGCACATCTTCGAGCATGCCTCGGCGGCGGGGTATGTCCGACACCACCACGACGACGCCCGCGTCAGCTCCCGCAAGCGCGGCAATCCGGACCAGGGCGCTCCCGCGGCCGCGGTCATCGTGTACATCGAGCGGGGACGCCGGCGGTGGTGGTGGGGTGCGGGTCTCCACCTCCGGCTCACAGACACGCGCTCGGATGTTGGTAATCGTGCGACGGTCGGGGCACCGCAGATCGCAGGCGGGAGCACACATTCCACCGGTCGCCGGCCCCGAACCGACCGGCTCGATGCGCTCGATCGCCACTCGGGGCCCCACGAACCCCTGAAACCGCTCAATTCCCAGTGTCACGTGGGCATCGAGGCGGATGCCGTCGGGCAATCCACGTGCCTGATGCCCGTGACCGAAGCCCACGGCGCGAAGGTGCGCCCCACCGCATTGCAGGCGCACATTGAGATGGCGTCCGCCCTTCCCTACCGTCCCCGCCGCTTCGGCCGTGCAACCGGGCATCAGCAACCGCGGCTGTGGGTTGCCACGACCAAACGGGGCGAGCGTCTCAAATGCCTCCGCGGTCTCCAAGGTCAATTCCCTCGCCCCCACCACGGCGTCGACGGGCCGCACCCGTGCACGGTCCAACAACGGGCCCAGACTGGCAGCCGTCACCAGGAGCTCGTCGCGAAACGCGCCAACGTCACCAACCGGCAGCTGCAAGCCGACCGCGCCGGCATGGCCACCCCAGCGCGTCAGGCGAGTCGACGCCCGACCGAGCAGGTCGTGCAAGTCGAACCCCGGCAAGCTGCGGCCCGACCCTTTGGCGATCTCGCCGTCCCGCGTCAGGACCAACGCGGGTCGATCAAACCGCTCGACGAGGCGCGACGCCACGATGCCGACAACCCCTTCATGCCATCGATCGCCAATGGCGACAATCACATTCGCGTCCCGGATCTCCGGTGGTGAGGCCTCTATCTGCGCAATCGCCTCGGCGGTGATGCGCTGTTCGACCTCCCGACGCTCGGCGTTGAGTGCCCACAGGTCATCCGCGATGACCCGGGCCTTGACCAGGTCATCCTCCAGCAACAGCGACAGTGCCTCGTCGGGGTGTCGTAACCTGCCCGCTGCGTTGATCACCGGAGCGATGGTGTAACCGAGTGAGCGCGCATCAATCGTGCGCGGGTCGAGACCGGCGGCCTGGCACAGCGCGCGAATCCCAGGGCGTGTCTCGCGCCGCATCATCGCGAGGCCGCGATGGACCAAGCGGCGATTCTGGCCGACCAGGGGCACGGCATCGGCGACCGTGGCCAGTGCGACCAGATCAATCTCGCGTTCCGGATCAGGCCCCAAAAGTTGCGTACCCACCCGATCGGCGAGGGCCCGCACCAGCGCAAACACGACCCCAACGGCGGCGGGAGCGTCGTTGCGGGCCTGACCAAGCGCAGGATTGGCAAGAATGCCCGGAGGTCGAATCCCGCCCGCCAAGTGGTGATCGCACACCAACGGATCCATGCCCATCTCGACGGCGCGTTCGAGCGCCTCGACTGCAGATGTGCCGCAGTCCACGCACACCAACACCGTGGCGCCCTCGTCGGCCAGAAGTTCGACCGTCTCCACGCGGACCCCGTACCCATCGGTGAAACGGCTTGGAAGAAAGGTCCGCACATCGCCGCCGGCCGCCCGCAACGCATGTGCGAGCACCGCCGTCGCACACACACCGTCGCAGTCATAGTCGCCATGAATCGCGATCTTCTCGCCGCGACGGAGCGCAACGACCAAGCGATCGGCGATCTCCGGGATGCCGTCGATTGCTTCCGGGGGATCAAGCGGACCATCCCCCCGAATGAACTCCCGTGCGGCCTCGGGATCGTCGAGACCGCGTCGAACCAGTGTCCATGCAAGTGCTTCGGGGATCGCCAGGGCCTCCTGCAGAGCGAGCACCTTGGCGTACGGCACGCGACTCGCGGTCCAGCCCACTACCACTTCCCCGATCGCAAAATCCCCAGAATTAACCACGCAATCAAGCCGAAGCCGAACACGCCTGGGAGAATCGCGAGCAACGCGAACCCCCACACGGCCAGACCGGTATGCGCAAGTGCCCCAACGATCGCCGAGGAGACCAAGAGACCGAACGCCAGCAGCGCCAGCACCAATCTATTCGCCGCCCGTTCGAGACGCTCGACCGATTGCGGCAATTCGTGGACGCGCATGCCCATCGAGAACTCACCATCGGCGAGCTCTCCCAGCAGTTCACCGACCTGCATCGGATATTCCCGGATCGCGCGCAGTCCGCGATCAGCGTCCTGCCGCGCCCGATCGGCCACCCGATCGGGTCGCAGGCTGTCAGCCATCAACCGACGAGCATACGGTCGGGCCGCTTCAAACACGTTGAATTGTGGCGAGAGCTCCAGCGCAACCCCCGCCAACGTCGCAAGCGTCTTATCGAGGGTCACCCATCGGGCGGGCAGCGTCAGTTGCAGGCGATAGACCGTCTGAAAGATCTCTGACAGCAGGGACCGGGCATCGATGTCACCCATCGATTGCCCGCTATAGCGCTGGAGCACGACGCCGAGTTGGTCGGCGAGCTCCTGCTCGCGATGTCGGGGGTATCGCACCCCAAGATCCCGCAGACGCCGCGGCAGCGTATCGGCGTTGAGATCCAGCACGTCGACGAGCAAGCGCACGGCGGCTTCGCGATCGCGTTGCGACAACTGCCCGACCATGCCGAAGTCCACGAGCCCGATGTGATCCGGACCCTGCACAAGCACGTTGGCCTGGTGTGGGTCCGCATGAAAGAACCCGTGCACGAAGACCATCTGCATCCACGTCTCGGCGAGCCGCGCCGCAAGTTGCCGGCGTTGCTGATCGGTCCACCCCTCCAGGGACTCCTGCGCCAGGGAGGTCCCGCGCAACCCCTCCATGACCAGCATCCTGGCGGTGGTGTAACGCCAGAAGACTTTCGGAACGTCGACGTGCTGATCTTCGGCGAAATTGTGTCGGAATGCATCGGCGTTGTGGGCCTCGACACCGTAGTCGAGTTCCCGCCGAATCGTGCGCGAGAACTCGTCGACCAGTCCCACGACGTCGATGAATGACAACCGGTCCACCCGGTCCTTAATGATTCGCGCCAGCTGGTACAGCAACTGGATATCCGCGTGGATCTGCCGCTCCGCGTCGGGCCGTTGCACCTTCACCACGACCTCATCCCCGGAGGGCAGTCGGGCCCGGTGCACCTGACCGATCGACGCGGCGGCGATCGGCTCGGGATCGAACGCGGTAAAGACCTGCTCGATGGTCAAGCCGAGCTCCTGCTCGACGACGGTCCGAATATTGGCGAACGGCTCCGGCCGGGCCTGGTCCTGTAGGTGCCTGAGCTCGTCGACGATGTCCGCGGGAATGATGTCGGGACGCGTGGAGAGCAGCTGCCCGAACTTGACGAAGGTCGGCCCGAGCTCATCGAGCATGTCGCGCAAACGACGGCCGCGAGTGCCAGGCACTTCGGGCGCGCCGGAGGCCGCTTTGGCGGCGGATCGACCAAGCAATTGGCCGTAGCCGTAGCGCGCGGCGACGTGAGCTATTTCACGAACGCGGGCGAGGTTTTGGCGCCGCTCAGAGGTCATCGCACAACGAGCGTACCAGGGGTGCCCCCTGGTACCGCCCGCTGTCCAGGCCCGTTACTTGGTCACAACGTAGAAGCTGCCGCTGACGGCAAACGGACCGGGCCCGTCCGACGACAGGCTCAAGGTGAACCCGTCCGGACGATTGGCGTCCCCGTCGTCCTGCGAGACCGACAAGCCGGCAGTCGAGCAATTGAGGACCGCGTCGACGACCAGCACGAGGGTTCCCGGCGCGTGATGTGGGCCATCGCCAATCGCCCACCCCAAGATGGGGCGCTCGAGAGGAGCCCGGAAACTGATGCGCGTGAACGCGCCGTCCCCCGCCCCCAAGGCGCTGCCACCTACCGCAAATCTGCCGGCGGTGTTCCGATTGTGCACCGAGGCGTCAAGGCGCGGCAAGACGCGGGCTCCGGACGGACTCGGCGGCGTGGCCGCGGTTGGTGTCGCGACCGGTGCCGCGCCCAAAATCTCCCCGGCGGTCGCGCCGACGTGCGTTGCGCCGAGACCGGCGGCGCCTGTCGTCGAGATGGGGGCGGCGTGGGGATCCGCGGCAACCGAAAGGTCGGACCACCCAGGGTCCCCGGGTGCGACTTCCGGCGTGGCCGGGGCTTCGGGTATCCCGGCCGAGCCGGTCCACCAGTCATCGCCACCGGAGCTCGAGGGCTCGACATCCTCACCCCACCACGCGTCGCCGGCGGACGCCGAGGACGTTGTTGGGGAGATCGACGGGTCCGTCGCTTCGGCAACCGAGGCCCCGGGAAGTTGCATGCCCGAAAGCTCCCCCGGCCGCGAGCTCCGATCGTCCGCCGCGAGGTACTGCTCATCCTGGGTGGCGGGAGGCGTCG